>CABQNX010000024.1 GCA_902465645.1 uncultured Peptoniphilus sp. | reverse complement strand
TTTTTAAATAATAGAACTAATATAAATATATTTAAATAATTCAATTAGAGTTTTAAAAAAGGCCACCTAAAAGGCAGCCTTAAAATAATCATGTTAAATTAATTATTTGAAAATTTCGTCAAGGTTTTTAAGAATAACATTTCCGATGTCGTCTTGAGCATCAATTGTTGATCCACCAATGTGTGGAGTAACATAAAGTCTGTCAAGTTCGAATAGTTTATTTTCTACTGGAACATCTTGAGTGTCAAGTCCGCCAGAGCCAAGTTCGTTAGAAAGTGTATCTAAGTTTGCTCCGCCTAGTTTGCCATTCTTGATGTAGTCGTATAGGTCTTCTTCGTTAACAATTCCACCACGTGCAGCGTTGATGATGCAAGCTCCGTCTTTCATTTTTTCGAATTCTTTTGCTGAGAAAAGATCCTTAGTGTCTGGAGTTAGTGGCATGTGAAGAGTGATAATGTCAGAGTTAGCTACGATTTCGTCGAAATCAACTAGTTTAACATAATCAACTTTAATGTCTTCTGGTTTTAGGAATGGGTCATAAGCAAGAACGTCCATGTGGAATACATTAGCGATTTCAGCAACTCTTCTTCCGATTGCACCAAAACCACAAATTCCTAGAGTCTTGTTTCTAAGTTCTCTACCAATCCATCTATATTTGTTCCAGATTCCACCTTTAACTTCGTTTTGGGCTTGTACAGAGTTTCTGTAAAGGTCTAACATTTTAGCAAAAACAAGTTCAGCAACTGCGTTTGCGTTTTGTCCTGGTGAGTTTTTAACTGGAATATTTTTTTCCTTTGCATATTCAAGGTCAATGTGGTTAGTTCCTGTTGAACCAACAAAAATTGCCTTTAAGTTTTTAGCAGCATCAAGAACTTCCTTGTTGATGAATGGGTCAACTCTCATGAATAAGAAATCATAAGGTTCAATAATTTCTGCTAATTTTTCTGAAGTTGGAAGCATAACCTTATCAAGTTCAATACCTCTTTCTTCAAGTCCTTTGTCAATTACGTCTGACATGTAATCTACCATTAACGCTTTCATTTACATCCTCCTTAAAATTTTATGTACTTCGTTACATTTCTATTTTAGATGAAATCCTTATCTTTTTCAAGGTCATTTATGAGCTTATACCAATTAACACTTTTCTTTAAAAAAGGCCTTGGAAAACCATTCTATATTTACTTTAAGTTAATTATTTTGAGATGCCTGACTCCTATCATTTCTTATATATCAAATAAAATTTTTACATTCTTTTACCAAGACCCAAAAATAAAAAGAGGCTGGCCGACTCTTAAATATTAAAGTAAAATCTCATGAGTCCAAGTATGAGTAGGTGGGCTGGATAAAATAAATAATTAAAAATTTTATTTTGTTTTCCCTTTTTACCGTTATACATGGCAGTTAGTCCAAATCCAAGAATAGACCAAACTTCTTTTACTATTGTGAGGTAGGCACAAATTGCTCCAGCCACTGGCCTTTCATAAAGTATATAGAAGACAAAGGCCGTCATAATTGCGTGGAAGTCATAGTCACCTGACACAAAGGTAGAAATAAAAAACATAATTATAAGGAGTGGAATAGAAAATAAAATCCACAGCCTTCCAATTTTTTCTTCGTATCTCTTTCTAAACTTATCAAGGATCCAAATTGTAATTAGTGAAAGAGAAAGAGAAAAGAGGACATTGTTAAGTCTAAACTCCAAAATAACTTTAGAAGAAAACATATCGTAGGGAATTTCTGAAATTATTGCAAAAAATAATAAGTTTAAAAGATATTTCTTCTTTGACCTAGTCCTAAAAAATCCTTCTACTATAAAAAATGAGAAGAGGGGAAAGGCAATTCTCCCTATGACATCAAAGATAGAACTTAGTATAGATAGACTTCCTCCAACTTCTAAGTTGGGCCAAATGAGAGCCTTGTTTATGTGATCAATTAACATAGACCCAAAGGCAATATATTTTAGCTGGGCTCCATTTAAAATTTGAATTTTTCTTAATTTTTCATTAGTAAATCTTTTGTTCATTTTCTTTCCTTTTGTTGTTTTAACTTCTTATATTTCTATTAAAAATTGTTTTTTAAAAGTACAATAATTTTACTATGAAATATAGGATTTTAAAATATTTATTCAATTATTTTTGTTACTTTGGCTTGTTAAGTGAATAAATCACATCAAATTAATAGGTTTAAGGATCCCTTTCTAAAATATATAATTTAAATAGATATAATAAAACCGTTTTCAATATGTTTACTTTTTATTATTTAAGTTTAACATTCCTCTAGTTCAAGCTTATTAATAGATTGACAAATTATTTTAATTATTGTACTATTTAATCATCAGATAAACATTTTCATGATTAGTTTATTTGAATAAAGTCAAGGAGGTATTATATTATGACTAAGAAAAAATTGACGACGTTAATCATGCTAATTGCTGTAGTTGCACTTACACTAACAGCATGTAGTGGTGGCGGAAACGAAAAGAAAGAAAATGCAAACGCTACTAAGACAGAAGAAACAGCTAAAACTGAAGAAGCTACTGGTACTGGTGATATTACTGCTGAAGGCTTAATGGAAACTAAGGGCGGATTCATGTCAGTTGCAACTGGTGGTACTGGTGGTACATATTACCCACTAGGTGGAGCACTATCTAACATTCTAAACAATGCAGGAGTTAACTACACAGCAACTGCACAAGCTACTGGTGCTTCTAAAGAAAACGTTGAACTTGTAACTAGAGAAGATGCAGAAATTGCATTTATTCAAAACGACGTTGCTTATTATGCAGTAAACGGTACTGATACTTTTGAAGGAGAAAAGAAACCTAGCCTTAGAGGACTATGCTGTCTATATCCTGAAATCGTACAAATCGTAGCATCTGATGATTCTGGAATTAAAACTATTGATGATCTTAAGGGCAAGAGAGTTGCTGTTGGTTCTCCAGGTTCTGGTGTTGAAGTTAACGTAAAACAAATTCTTGATATTCACGGAATTACTTACGATGACTTAGGAAAAGTTGACTACCTATCTTTCGCAGAAGCTGCTGACCAAATTAAATCTGGTCAAATTGACGCTACATTCTTAACTGCAGCTATCCCATCTTCAGCTATTACTGAACTAGCAACTACTCACGATGTTCACCTAGTTCCAATTGCAGAAGATAAGGCTGAAGCTCTTATTGCTAAGTATCCTTTCTATGTTAACCTACACATCACTCCATCTGAATACAAGGGACAAGATGAAGAAATCTCTGTAGTAGCAGTACAATCTATGTTAGCTGTTGACGAAAGAATGGCTGATGAAGATGCTTACAATATCGTAAAACTATTATTTGAAAATCTTGATACTATGAAAGAATCTCACGCAAGAGGTGGAGACATCGCTCTTGATAAGGCTCTTGACGGTATGAGTATTGAAGTTCACCCAGGTGCACAAAAATATTTTGATGAAGTTAAAAAATAATGAGTGGCAAGAATAAAGAGGGCATTGGAAAGACTTTGATCTTTCCAATACTCTTTATTATATTAGTTTTTTTTATTTTATCCTTTGTGAAAATTGATGCAATAATTATAAAATCTTATTTCAATGGAGATCTTAAAAAAATTGAATACTTAAAGGATAAAGAGAGATTTGGAATAGTCTACACCCATTCGGTCGAAAGGTCAGAAACCAGCGAATGGTATGAGGCCCGTGATGGAAAACTCATCCTAATGGAACAAAGATACCGCGACCAAGGCGCTGGTCTTCCTGTTAATTTGATTTACAAGTTTAAGTATGCTGATGACGGAAGTTTTTGTCTTTACGATATGAATGTTCCCTTCGAAACTGTTATTTATAGGACCGGGGCTGTTATAGCCAATCATAAGCTTGTAATAAATGGAAAGACGACTCCCTTTTTGGATTTTTCTGAGCCAAGAGAGGCCTTAGAATTTTCTACCGAACACATTTCACTTTTACAATACGCACTAAGGAGGTGCCAAATTGAGCGATAAAGATAAAAAATTAAATGAAAATTTAAAAACTGAAACTACGGATACCGATGCCAGTGCAATTAAATCTGCTGAAGAGCTTGGTGCTATGGACGTAGACGAGTTAATGGAACAATATGACCTTGAAACTAGTAAGCTTCGTAAGTTAACTGGTAAGGTTGCTTTATTCATTACAATCGTTGCAATCTTAATGTCTGCCTTCCACCTATATACTGCATGGCATGGTACACTTCTAGCAATGAAGCAAAGATCACTTCACTTAATCTTTGCTTTCACACTTGGATTTGCACTTTATCCAGGATTTAAAAAATCATCTAAGGACAAAATAGATATTACAGACTGGATCCTAATGATATTATCAATTGGCGTATGGGGCTACATATTCTTTAATGTTGAAGCTATTGCCCTAAAGGGTGGTCAAATGTCCACTACTGATATGGTACTTGGTGTTCTTGCAGTTCTTCTTACTCTAGAAGTTACAAGAAGAGTTGTTGGACCAGAGCTTCCAATTGTTACTATAGTATTCCTATTATTTGCCTACTTTGGTAGACACTTGCCAGGTGTTTTTGCCCACAGAGGCTTTAATGTAACTAGAATTGTTTCTCACATGTACATGACTACTGAAGGTATTATGGGTACACCACTTGGAGTATCTTCTACATTCGTATTTATGTTTATCTTGTTTGGATCCTTCCTAGACAAGACTGGTGTTGGTGAATTCTTTATAGACTTTGCTTACGCTCTTACTGGTTCTACAAGATCAGGCCCAGCCATGACATCAGTTTTATCATCAGGACTTATGGGTTCAATCTCTGGATCATCTGTAGCTAACACAGTTACTACTGGTGCTTTTACAATCCCATTAATGAAATCTGTTGGATACAAACCTCACTACGCAGGTGCCGTTGAAGCTACTGCATCAACTGGTGGACAAATCATGCCTCCAGTAATGGGTGCTGCTGCCTTTATCATGGCTGACTTCACTGGCTTCCCTTACATTTCAATTGTAAAGGCTGCTATTATCCCAGCAGTTCTCTATTATATAGCTGTTGGTACAATGGTTCACTTAGAAGCTTGTAAACTTGGCCTTAAGGGAATGCCTAGAGAATCCCTTCCAAAGGTTTCAAATATTTTAAGAAAACAAGGTTACTTAACTCTACCTCTAATTGCCATCATCTTCATGTTGGTTAAACAATATCCACCAACAATGGCTGCTTTAACTGGTATAGTTATTGGTGTTATAGTTGCTTTCGCAGCTTCACTTATTAAGAAAGACAATTCCTTTACTCCTAAAGATATTCTTGGAGCAATGGAAGCAGGTGCTAAGGGTGCCGTTGGTGTAGCTTGTGCCTGTGCTTGTGCCGGTATGATCGTAGGTGTTGTTACACTTACAGGTTTCGGTCTTAAGATTGCAGAAGTTATCGTACTTATAGCTAAGGGTAAACTTATCCCAACACTTCTACTTACAATGGTATCTTCAATTATCCTTGGAATGGGACTTCCAACTACTGCTAAGTACATAGTACTTGCAACAATGGCTGTTCCAGCAATAACAAAACTTGGTGTAAACCTAATGTCAGCTCACTTATTTATCCTATACTTTGGTGTAGTTGCTGACGTTACTCCTCCAGTTGCCCTAGCAGCTTACGCAGGAGCAGGTATAGCAGGTGCCAACTCAATGAAGACTGGCTTCCAAGCCTTCAAACTTGCAATAGGTGCCTTTATCATACCTTACATCTTTGTTATCAACCCACACTTAATTATGGTTGATTCTGTTGTAGGAACTACAGTTAACTGGTTACCAATTACAGCTGCTATCCCAACAATTGTTACTGCTCTTATTGGTACAATCTGCTTGGCAGGTACAGTTGAATCCTACCTATTTGGAAACCTAAGAATTTGGCAAAGAGTTATCCTACTTGGAGCTGCCTTCGCACTACTTGATCCAAAGCTTCTTACAGACTTTATCGGACTTGGTGCCCTAGCAGTTATCTTTGTTACTCAAAAACTTTTAAATAAGGACAAGGATGGTACTATTCCAGCTTAAAAATTTTCTTTAAATTAATAAATTAAGAAGAGGCTTCACAGCTTCTTCTTTTTTTGTGAAATTTTCCACTTATCTTTTGTTTTTTATTTTGAATTTAAGCCTACGACATGTTGGAATCATAAAATTTAATAGATCCTTTCCTTCCAAGACAAATTTATTTTTATTTATTTCTACTTGTAAAATTTTAAGCATTTTTATCTTCTTATTTTTTTTACTTCTACACTTCCTTTCATATTAATTTTTATTAATTATTTTATCTCTCTCTTTTAACTACCTTTAATCTCCCTCTCTTTTCCAAATTATTCTCACATCTTCCTTCCCTGCAATATTTTAAAAGGGCACCAATAAAGCAATGAGAATAAAATAATTTTCTTCTCCTAATAAAAATTTCTACAAAAAAATCGACAGGATGACCTGCCGACTTCAAAATTTATTTTATTAATTTGTGCCTATTTATTGTAAAATTTAGATTTTAAATTAATGTCTCTGCTTATATTCTAAATTCTTTTCTAAATCTAATTTTTAAAAAATTTGATCTTACAACAAACAGATAAAATTATTAATTTAAAAAATCTACTAAAATATCCAAAAATTAGCTTACTTCCTGTATTCTCCATGACCAAAGATTATATACTTATAACTCACAAGTTCGTCAAGGCCCACTGGTCCCCTTGCATGAAGTTTTTGTGTTGAAATCCCAAGTTCTGCTCCCTTGCCAAATTCTCCACCATCAGTAAATCTTGTTGAAGCATTTACATAGACACAGGCTGAGTCAACTTCTTCTAAGAACTTCATTGCTCTTTCATAGGATTCTGTCAAAATAGATTCTGAATGGCCTGTTGAATATCTTGTGATGTGGTCTATTGCCCCATCTACATCATCAACTGTCTTAACAGAAACTTCGTAGTCCAAATATTCTCTTCCGTAGTCATCTTCTTCTGCCTTCACAGCATTTTTAATCTTAGGAAGAGCGGCTTCATCTGCATGAACCTTGATGTCATACTTTTCAACAACTTGGTTAAATAAATCAAAAAACTCATCTGGAAGATTTTTATTTAAGACAAGAGATTCCACTGCATTGCAAACTCCAATTCTTTGAGTCTTTGCATTTTCAATAATTTTTACAGCATTTTCAATGTCGCACATATCGTCAACATATATATGGCAGTTGCCCACTCCCGTTTCAATTACAGGTACCTTGGCATTTTCAACTACTGAGTTAATAAGAGATGCTGATCCTCTTGGAAGTAAGAGGTCTACAGAACCCTTAAGCTGCATCAATTCCTTTGAGGATTCTCTTGACGTGTCCTTTACAATTTGAACAAAGTTCTCATCGTAGCCAGCATTTTTTATCCCAAGTCTTATGGCATCAGCTATAGCTATGTTGGACTTAATGGACTCCTTGCCACCACGAAGGATAATGGCACTTGATGCCTTGAGAGAAAGAATAGCTGCATCAAGAGTTACATTTGGTCTTGATTCATAAATTATGGCAATAACTCCCATTGGGACAGTCTTCTTACCAATTAAAAGGCCTGCATAGTTTTCTTCCATTGATAGGACCTTGCCAACTGGGTCCTTAAAGTCAATTACTTCGTCAATGGACTTGGCCATGCCTTCGATTCTCTCATCTGTTAAGAGAAGTCTATCGATTAGGCCTTCAGGCATCTTATTTTCCCTACCCTTCTTGATATCTTCTTCGTTAGCCTTTAAAATATTTTCCTTTTCAGATAAAAGAGCCTTCTTAATTTCAAGAAGCATGGCATTTTTTTCCTTAGTTTTTAATTTTTTTAACTTGTAGGATGCTTCCTTTGCAATCTTTCCCAGTTCTTTAACACTTAAAATATGTTCCAATTTCTTCTCCTTTTATTATATCCCTAATGATCTTCATGTTTTCTCCAGATCCAATTACAACTTCTATGTCCTTTTCGATGGCAAGCTTGGCAGCCTTAATCTTAGTGTACATACCACCTGTTCCCACATTAGAATTAGTTTCTTTGGCCATGCCTTCCACATCTTTTATGTCTGCAACCTCATGGATAATTTTTGCTTCGGGATTTTTTCTCGGGTCGTCAGTATAAAGTCCCTCTATGTCTGTTAGCATAATAAGTAAGTCCGCATCAATCATCCTAGCAATAACTGCCGAGAGGGTGTCGTTGTCCCCAAACTTAATTTCATAAGTAGAAATTGTGTCGTTCTCATTTATTATTGGGATTACATTCATGCCCAAAAGTTTCTCAAAGGTATTCTCTGCATTGACCCTCATCTCGTCGTCAACTTCTATAGTTCTTGTTAGAAGGACTTGGGCAGAATTGTAACCATAGGAGACAAGAGACCTGTCGTAAATATTTGTCAGGGCAACTTGACCTACTGCTGCAGCTGCCTGCTTGTCAGAAGTTTCCTTTGGCCTTTCCACCAGATTTAACTTTGCACGCCCTGCTGCAATGGCACCTGAAGAAACAAGAACAACATCATAGCCTTGGTTCTTTAGGTTTGCAATTTCAAAGCAGAGTTCGTCGATTTTTTGTAAATTTATTTTTCCATTGTCGTGGGTTATGGATGAGGACCCAACCTTTATCACGACTTTCTTTATTTCTCTTGAAAATTTTCTCATTTCAACCACCTTACCTATAATATACTTGAAATTTACACATTAGTAAATATTTTTTCACATTTGTGGTCTCCTTATAATCTTAAATAAATAATCTTAAATAAATAATCTTAAATAAATAATCTTACTATATTAAATTTCCCATCAAGAACAATTGCCCTTATGCTATAATAATCTTGGAGTGTGATTATTTTGCCAAAAATTTTAAGAAAAGAAGAACTTGCGCCAAATATATTTTTATTTGACATATATGCGCCTAAGATTGCAGCATCTGCAAAGCCAGGTCAATTTGTTATTTTAATTGCCGACAAGTATTCTGAGAGAATTCCCCTAACTATTTCTGATTATGACATAGATAGAGGGTCTGTCCAAATAGTTGTCCAAGCTTCTGGCGAATCTACAAAGAAGATTGCAGCCTTTGAAGAAGGAGAAAGCTTCAAGGACTTTGTTGGACCTCTTGGCCACGCATCAGATTTTTATGACATGGACCTAGAATACCTAAAGGACAAGAGATACTTATTCGTAGCAGGTGGAGTTGGTACTGCACCAGTTTATCCTCAGGCCAAATTTTTTAAGGACAAGGGCCTTCACTGCGACATAATCATTGGAGCAAAGTCCAAAGACTTTGTAATCCTTGAAGATGAATTAAAATCCGTTTGCGACAACCTATACATAGCAACTGATGACGGATCCTATGGCTTCAAGGGTCTTGTTACCGACAAGATTGTGGACCTTGTGGAAAATGAAAAGAAGCACTACGACCAAGTGGTTTCCATTGGACCTATGATAATGATGAAATTTGTCTGCCTAACTACTAAAAAGTACGACCTTCCAACAACAGTTTCCCTAAACCCAATTATGGTTGATGGAACTGGCATGTGTGGTGCCTGTCGTGTTTCTATTGATGGAAAAACTAAGTTTGCCTGCGTCGATGGCCCAGAATTTGACGGTCACCTAGTTGACTTCGATTCTGCCATGAAAAGACAAAGACAATACATTGACAACAAGAAGACTCAAACAATTGCTGACCACCACTGCACAATGGACCTTGCAGTGTCTGACCACAAGGCCGAGACTTCTTTAAAGGACAATCAAGACTTTGAAATAAAGAAAGCCGAAGACAGGTTCACTAAAGTTCCAATTGCTGAACAAGCACCTGATGAAAGGAACAAAAACTTCAAGGAAGTTTGCCTTGGCTACACTGCCGAAGAAGCAGCAACAGAAGCTTCCAGATGTCTTAACTGTAAGAAACCTGGCTGCGTTGAAGGCTGTCCAGTTTCCATTGACATCCCTGGCTTTATCAAGGAAATTGCAAGTGGCAACTTCGAGCAAGCCTACAAGGTTCTTTCCCTTTACACTTCCCTTCCAGCAGTTTGCGGCAGGGTTTGTCCACAAGAATCCCAATGTGAAGAAAGATGTGTCCTCTTAAATAGGGGCGATGCAGTTTCCATTGGTAAGCTTGAAAGATTTGCAGCTGACTATGCAAGACGTCACCAAATCCAAGAAAGTGCCGACATAAGAAAGATTGACAAGAAGGTTGCAGTAGTTGGAGCAGGACCAGCTGGCCTTACTTGTGCAGGTGAACTTGCAAAAATGGGCTACGACGTAACGGTTTTCGAAGCACTACAACAATCTGGTGGAGTTTTAATTTACGGTATTCCAGAATTTAGACTTCCAGACGAAGTTGTTGAGTACGAAGTTGAAAATATCAAAAAGCTTGGAGTTAAATTTGAAAACAACTTTGTAATAGGAAGGACTGAAACTATTGACGACCTTATCAAGGATGGTTTTGAAGCAGTCTTTATTGGATCAGGTGCCGGCCTACCAAAGTTTATGAATATTCCTGGCGAAAACCTAAATGGAGTTTATTCAGCCAACGAATTTTTAACAAGGAACAATCTCATGAGGTCCTTTGATGAAGAGTACGACACTCCAGTTAACGTAGGAGAAAAAGTTGCAGTTATTGGCGGCGGCAATGTTGCCATGGATGCAGCAAGAGTAGCAAAAAGACTTGGGGCTGACGTTTCAATTGTCTACAGACGTACTGAAAAGGAACTTCCTGCAAGGACTGAAGAAGTCCACCATGCCAAGGAAGAGGGCATTAAGTTTGAAATGCTAACTGCTCCTGTTGAAATCCTTGGAGACGACCAAGGCTGGGTTAAGGGAATGAAGTGCGTGAGAAATGAACTTGGAGAACCCGATTCATCTGGTAGAAGAAGACCCGTTGCCGTAGAAGGCAGCGACTATGAAGAGGACTTTCAAACAATTATCATGGCCCTTGGAACAAATCCAAACCCACTAATTTCTTCTACTACAAAGAATCTTGACATAGAAAAATGGGGCGGCATCATTGTTAATGAAGAGTCTCAAACATCTCGCCAAGAAATCTTTGCTGGTGGAGATGCAGTTACAGGATCTGCAACAGTAATCCTTGCCATGGGTGCTGGTAAAAATGCCGCAAAGTCAATCGATGAATTTTTGAGAAATAAATAAACTTATAAAGATAAAAATTAAGGGAAGATTCTTAACTCTTCCCTATTTTTGTGCCTATTTATTACTTAAGTTAAGATGTTTTGAAATATTTTTTAAAACATAATTATATCTTTAAATCTTCTTATATAGTTTTGAAAAAATATTATAAAATGAAGAACTAAAAAATAGAGGGAGTTATTACTACAATTCTGGCTCTTGATAGGGATATAAGATGTAGTAATTATACAAGTGAATCGGTTTCTTATGGCAAAGGACTTATAGTATTCTGAATTGGGTATCTATTATAAAATAGTATTAGGAGGTACAGATAAATGATTAACACAAATAATTTTCTAAATAACTAAGAGAGGAAAAGAAATCCTCTCACAAAAACATAGGAGGATTTATGATATATATACAAGACTTAATAAAAACTTTGCCAGATAGAAAGCTATTTGAAATTGATAGTTTATCAATAAATAAAAATGAAAAGATAGCCTTAATAGGAGAAAATGGTAAGGGTAAAACTACTTTTTTAAGAATAATATTAGGCTTAGATAAAGACTATACTGGTCAAGTAAGAGTGGATAGAGAACTGGGTTATTTATTAAATTATGACAGTAAAGCCAAGTACTTTTCTGATGAAACCTACTCTAAATCACAGTTAAGGGCTAATGACAACTATAGTCCAGGCGAAGAGCAAAGATTAAAGCTAACAGACCTATTATCAGATAGTTTTAAATTTCTATTAATCGACGAGCCTACATCTCACTTAGACTTAAAGCAAAAGGAAGAACTTATAGGAAAGCTAAATTCAAGAAAAGTTGGATATCTTCTAATTTCGCATGATCGTGATTTCATAAATAGAACTTGTAAAAAGATTTTAGAATTAAAGAACGGAAGAATTGAAGAATATAACGGAGACTACAAATTCTATCTTGAAGAAAGAGAGAAAAGACTTAAGTTTAAAGAAAAAGAGTATTCAAATTTTATAAAAGAAAAAAGAAGACTTGAAAATTTAGCTAGCAATATAAAAGAACAATCATCAAAAGTAAGAACCACGCCTAAAAGGATGGGAAACTCAGAAGCAAGGCTCCATAAGATGGGCGGTCAAGAAAACAAGAAAAAACTAGATAAACAAGTAAAATCTGTAGAATCCAGAATAGATCAACTAGAAGTAAAAGAAAAACCTAAAGAAGAAACAGAAATACAACTATCCATTCCAGATAATAAACAACTTCACTCAAAAATCTTGATAAGAGGAGAAAAGCTAAATAAAGAGTTTGGAAATAAGATTTTATTTGAAAAATCCAACTTTCAAATAAAAAATAATTCAAAAACAGCTCTTATAGGAGAAAATGGAAGTGGAAAAACCACCCTTGTAAATATGATTCTAAATCAAGAAAATGTATGGGTGCATCCAAATCTTAAAATAGGTTATTTTAGTCAAATGAGTGATATTTTAGAAGAAGATGCTGATATCCTAGCAAATGTATTAAATACATCTATATATGATGAAACAATGACAAGAATTGTTCTTGCAAGATTAGGATTTAAGACTAATGATGTCCACAAGATTGTAAGTATTTTAAGTGATGGAGAAAAAGCCAAGGTAAAACTGGCTAAAATATTAACTTCTGATTTTAACTATCTTATTTTTGATGAACCGACAAACTTTTTAGATATAAATGCTATAGAAAGTTTAGAAAATCTATTGAAATCTTATGATAGACCATTTATATTTGTAAGCCATGATGAGGAGTTTATAAATAACCTAGCAGATACTCTTTTGATTATAGAAGATAAAAGAATCAAAAATTTTAAAGGTAGTTTATCACAATACAAAAATAAAAAAGAGAAAACAACGAGTAGCAAGGATAGAGATAGTTTATTACTTGATTTTAGAATATCTTCCATAAGTTCTAGACTAGCAATGGAGTTACCTAAAGAGGAAAGAAAAAAACTAGAAGAGGAGTATAATAAACTCATTGAAGAAAGAAAAAAATAAATTTTAGCATCTACGAGAGTAGGTGCTTTTTTAAGACTTAATTTTAAAATGTAACATTAGAAAAATGAAATTTCTAAATCAGATCAATAATTTTCACGCTTGCAAATTTCTATGACTTAACAAATTTTTATAAGCTCATAAATTTTTACAAGGTCATAATTTTTTGCCACCTGACACTAAAGTCCTACTTCTTAAAAATACAGAGCCAAACTGCCTCCTCCTGCCAGGAAACCCTGTGGATCTCATGGGGTCTTATTAGTAGGCTATCCCCTTCTCCTAGGTCAAGTCTCCTTCCATCTTCATGTTCTATTTGGGCCTTTCCTTTTAACAAGAAGACTATTTCAAGTTCATCTTGGTCATAAAAGTCTGTGACTTGGTTTAGGGACAGGGTCCTAATAACTTTTATCCCCTCATCTTCATAAATTTTTTCTTCAATTTCATCTTCACTAGAAAATCTTATATTTTTAAAAATATTGTATATCTTATCCATGGGCTAATTATATCACGACTTTAATTCTCAATATATAAGATCAAAGTAATTTGTTATAATTAAAAGAGAGGTGGAAAATGTTTAGAGAAATGAGAAGAATAAAGCAAGAGCTTCCCCTTGAAGAAGCTAAGAGCTTGCTTATAAAAAATAAAAGAGGAGTCCTTTCCTTTAACGGAGAAGATGGCTATCCCTACTCTATACCAATAAATTATTTATATGACGAGGAAGAAAATAAAATTTATTTTCACGGAGCTAAGAGTGGCTACAAGTTTGACTGCATCGAGAAGAATAATAAGGCCTGCTTTGTTACTTATGGGGACCAAGAGCTTTCAGAAAATGGCTGGTCCTACTATCTAAAGAGCCTAGTTGCCTTTGGAGAAATCGAAATCATAGAGGACAGAGACTTAGCTGCCAAAAAACTAATTGAACTTGCATCGAGATATTATCCTTCAATGTCAGAAATAAATGGAGTTATGGAGAGAAGTTTTAAAAACGTCCTAGTCTATTCCCTTAACATCCAGCACATGACTTGCAAGAGAGTCCACGAAAAATAAAAAATCGCAATAAAAAACCAAGGCTTAGTTTTACCTAAAGCCTTGGTTTTATTTTTATATATTTAATTTAACTTCTTCTAACTTCTTTTCTCTTTGGCTTTCTCTATAATGAGCAAAAATTGAACCAATTAGGTTTTGAACTACAGAGAAAATTGCACCTGGTAGGGCTGCAAGTGGATTCATGGCAAAGTTTGTATTTGCAAGAACTACTGCAAGACCAGAGTTTTGTGTGCCAACTTCAATTGAAAGAGTTGACTGCTTGTCGTAATCGAGTCCCACTAATTTTCCAAGACCAAGTCCAATGCCAAGGCCCATGATATTGTGGATAATAACTACTCCAAAGACTAAAAGTCCTGAAGTCATAATTTTTTCTGCGTTAAGTCCCACAATGGCCGCAATGATAAGGGCAATTGCTATAGAAGAAATAAGGGGGAAGATAAAGTCCACCTTCTTAATTCTTTCTTTTAAAATAGTATTGGCAATAATCCCCAGTCCTACTGGAAGGACGATTACCTTTACAATAGACATAAACATGACCATAAAGGAAACTTCAACTAGAGATCCTGCCATCATGTATACAAGAAGTGGCGTCAAAATTGGGGCAAGTAGAGTTGAGGCAACTGTAAGTAGCACAGAATAAGCCAAATCTCCTTCAGCAATATGACTTAAAACATTAGATGCTGTACCACCAGGGCAAGTTCCAACAAGGATTACTCCAAGACTTATGTCCTTTGGCAATTTAAAAATTACTGACAAGAAAAGTGCCAAGAGGGGCATAATTGTGTACTGGCAAAGTGCTCCCAAAAATATAAGTTTTGGTGCCTTTAACAGATTTTTAAAGTCCTTAACTTCTATGCTAGTTCCCATACCAAACATGGCCGCTGCCAAAAAGAGGGATGTGTAATTTGTCATCCCCTTAAAGGCATCTGGATACCTTAGGGCAGTTGCAGAAAGAAGTAGGATAATTAAGATTAGGTATTTTTCTATATAGGTTGAAATTTTTCTAAACATTTCAAACCTCGAAGAAAAAGTTGTCTATAAGTCTAGTTGTGCCAAATCTAACAGCAAGAGCAACAAGGCAGTCCCTGTCTATGACATCCATGTCCCTTATTTCTTCTGTGTCAACAACTTGAACATACTCAATATCGGCAAGGTCTTCTGTCTTTATTTCGTCTTCAATGATTTTAATCAAATCTTCTGCCTTCATACCCTTTTTCATGGCAGCTTTGCCCTTTTCTAGGGCCCTATTGAGAACTGGAGCGGCCTTTCTCTCTTCATCAGACAAGTAAACATTTCTTGATGAGATTGCAAGTCCGTCATCTTCCCTCTTAATTGGGCAAGGAACAACTTCGATTCCAAAGTTTAAGTCCTTGACAGCCTTCTTAACAATTAAAAACTGTTGGGCATCCTTCCTGCCAAAGTAGGCTCTAGTAGGTCTAAAGATGTTAAATAACTTTGTTAAGACAGTTAAAACTCCCCTGAAGTGAATTGGGCGAGTCTTGCCACATAAGTTGTCCTTTAAATCTTCGATAGTTACGTAAGTTTTGTGATTTTGATAAAACTCCTCTGGGTCTGGTGTGAACACTGCGTCAACTCCAGCCTCTTCACAGAGTTTAAAATCTCTCTCTTCGTCTCTTGGGTAAGATTCATAGTCTTCGCCAGGTCCAAATTGTGTTGGATTTACAAAAATAGACACGATTACGACGTCGTTGTTCTTTCTCGCCTCATCCATAAGTGACTTGTGACCTGCGTGCAAAAATCCCATAGTAGGAACCAAACCCACAGACTTTTGGTAATTTCCCTTGGTAAATTCCAAAGCTTCTTGTACATTTCTTAGTACCTTCATCATTCTCTCCTTAAAAATTTATTTTGGAGAAATATTTAGTTATAAATATTTAAGTACGGTTTATAAAAATAATACCGTCTCCGGCAAATATTATAACAAATTTAAAAATTTTTTGCAGAAAAAAAGACGGCTACAGCCGCCTAATTTTATTATTTTAAATAATTTTCACAATTTCAAAGGAATTTATTTTTTCTAGCTTAACTTTTTCATCTTTTATAAGGTCTTCTAAAATATTTTCATCTCCAAAGACAATTTTAATTTCATCTTTTAAGACCAAATCATAGGACCTTATATAGTCCAAGATTTTTTCTTCTTCGCTAAGACCTTCTTCCCTCTCTTCTAGGTCTAGGTTTTCTAAGAAAAATTCTTCCACCCTTGAGAAATTCATAATGTTTTGCAAGACTCTGGAGTTTTTTGTAATTAAAAATCCTGGAAGTTTTTTTATCCTGTAGTCAAAGGCCTCCATCCTATCCTGTAGGAACAAGTCGTGAGAGTTTTCATAGTTAAATAAAAATTCATCATAGTCCAAGCCAAATCCATCTAGGATTTCCTTTTGTACTTCTAGTTTAAATATATTTTTCCCAAAAATTATGGCTTCTTCTAAGGACTTTCTCATGTAGTCCTTGGCTAGGTCCCTATCCATCTCTTCAACCGAAATGAAATACTTGTCTAGTGGATAAGATGACTTGTAGTCTTCTGTAAATATGTCTGGCGATGATGGAAATCCTGGCATGTGAGTTATAGTTCCTGTGGCCCTGTACATATCAAAGAGAATTTTGTTGCCAAGATCTACTGAATTTTTGTCCCTGAAGTTCTCTGGCAAAAATTCTTCGTAGTTGCCAATTAGTCCTCCCATGACAAATTCATAATCAAAATTTTTATATTTTCTTTCAAATTTTCTTATTATTGGAAAAAGTCCCCATAAAAAGGGATCTAATAGGTCTGTAAATATTTTTAACATGGTCCCTCCTAATCTAGGTCGATTATATCAAAGGATAAAAAAATTTTCAGCAAAATCTTCTTCAAAAGACTTGACTTTTAAAAATCTTATAATATTTAACACAATATATGTTTTCCTCATGGCTTTCATACACTATATGTAGTATAATTATATCCGTAATAAAAACGGAGCGTTCATATATTTATATAAAAGGAGAGATGGAAAAATGTTACAAGTTATCAAGAGAAACGGAAAAAAAGTTGACTTTGACAAGGCTAAAATTGTAATTGCCATTGAAAAAGCAATGCAATCAAGTTCTGGTGTCTACATAGAAGGTCAAGCTCTTGAAATTGCAAATGAAATCGAAAAGTTGGCAGGAGAAAAAGACCTTCCTCTTTCTATTTATGACATAGAAGGAGAAGTTTATTACCGTTTGATTCAAAACGACAACCCAGCTACTGCTAGGGCCTACGAATCTTACAAGTCTGTTCAACAATTTAAGCGTGAACAAAATACTACTGATGATGATATTCTTGGTCTCTTAAACGAAACAAACGAAGACCTAATGGATGAGAACTCCAACAAAAATGCTGTTATTGCCTCTACTCAAAGAGACCTAATAGCAGGAGAAGTTTCAAAGGATATTGCCAAGAGAAAGATGATTCCAGGAGACTTAGTAGAAGCACACGAATCTGGTGCCATCCACATCCACGACATGGACTACTTTATCCAACCAATTTTCAACTGCTGCCTAGTTAACATGAAGGACATGCTTGACAATGGAACTGTTGTTAATGGCAAGATGATTGAAACTCCAAAGTCCTTCCAAGTTGCCTGCAATGTTATGACACAAATCATTGCTCAGATTGCATCAAACCAATATGGTGGCCAAAGTATTAATATCTCTTGTCTTGGCAAGTACCTAAGAAGGTCTTACGAAAAGAACCTTTCCCTTGCCCTTGACACTCTTGGAGATATTGAACTTGCAGAGAAAATGGCAAATCAAATGACTAAGAAGGACCTTGAAAGTGGAATCCAAACAATCCAATATCAAATAAATACTTTGATGACTTCCAACGGTCAAGCACCTTTCGTTACCTTATTCATGTGGCTTGAAGATGACGACCAATATGTTGATGAAGTTGCAATGATAATCGAAGAAATCTTAAAGCAAAGAATCCAAGGGATAAAAAATGATGCAGGTGTTTATGTTACACCAGCCTTTCCTAAGCTAATTTACGTTCTTGATGAAAATAACATCAACAAGGACTCAAAATATTATTATTTAACATCTCTTGCAATTAGGTGTACAGCTAAGAGGATGTACCCTGACTACATTTCTGCCAAGAAGATGCGTGCCAACTACGAAGGCAACGTATTTTCTCCAATGGGATGCAGGGCCTTCCTTCCACCTTACAAGGATGAAAAGGGCAACTACAAGTTCGAAGGTAGGTTTAACATGGGAGCTTGCTCCATCAACCTTCCACAAATAGGAATCCTTGCTGGAGGAAGCGAAGAAAAATTCTTTGAAATCCTTGAAAAAAGACTAGACCTAGTTAAGAGGGTTGGACTATTGCGTTACGAACACCTAAAGAAGGTAAACAGTGACTCATCCCCAATCCACTGGCAACACGGTGCCATTGCAAGACTTGGCAAGCATGAGCCTATTGCTCCACTTCTAGAAAATGGCTACTCAACAGTTTCTCTTGGCTATATTGGAATCTATGAAGCGACAATGCTAATAAAAGGCGTGAGCCACACAGACAAGAAGGGCTACGACTTTGCCATGAGGATTATGGATGCCCTTAACGATGCTGTCAAGAAGTGGACTGAAGAGTATGGAATTAAATTTACCCTTTACGCAACACCAGCTGAGTCACTTACACAAAGATTTGCCAACATTGACAAGGAAAGATTTGGCATTATTGAAAATGTAACTGACAAGGGTTACTACATCAACTCCTTCCACGTTGACGTTCGTGAAGAAATATCTGCCTTTGAAAAATTTAACTTCGAAGCAAAGTTCCAAGATAAGTCAACTGGCGGCTGCATCTCTTATGTAGAAATTCCAAACATGGGACACAATCTTGAAGCCCTAGAGACAATTGTCAGATATATTTACGACAACATCCAATACGCAGAATTTAACACAAAGTCAGACTATTGTGCAGAATGTGGCTTTGATGGTGAAATCAAACTAAATGACCATGGCGACTGGGAATGCCCACAATGCCACAACACAGACAGGTCAAGCCTTACTGTTGTAAGACGTACTTGTGGTTACCTTGGTGAAAACTTCTGGAACGAAGGTCGTACTAAGGAAATCAACGCAAGGGTTCTTCACATCTAATGAACTTTGCACAAATAAGAAAGTATGATGTTGCCAATGGCCCTGGAATAAGGACCACAATCTTTGTGACAGGCTGCACCCACAAGTGCCACAATTGTTTTAATGAAGAATACCAAGACTTTGACTTTGGTGATCCTTGGACCCAAAAGGAAACAGATGAAGTTATAGAAGATTTAAAGCTAGATGAAGTTAAGGGCTTGACTATCCTAGGTGGTGAACCCTTCCAAAATGAAGTGGACCTCTTGGAAGTTCTTCGCGACATAAAAAAAGAAGTCCAAAAGGACATTTGGATCTTCTCTGGCTATACTTATGAAGAAATCTTAAAAGATGAGGACAAGAAGAAACTCCTAGGAGAGTGTGATGTCCTAGTTGATGGAAGATTTGTAGAAGCCCTAAAAGACTTAAGTTTAAGATTTCGAGGATCTTCCAACCAAAGGATAATAGACGTTCAAAAATCTTTAGAGTCCAATGAAGTGGTTTTATTTGATTTGTAAATTTTGTCTTAGAATTTTTATCTAATTAATTACTTTATAAGACTTAACAAACCCTTTTATATAAATTAAAAATTAAGATAAAAAAACCTCAGCCTTGATTATGTGCTGACCCCATAAAGTTGGACCAAATACCAGAGAGAATTTATATTTTCTCTG
>CABQNX010000023.1 GCA_902465645.1 uncultured Peptoniphilus sp. | reverse complement strand
ATTAATATCCCTTAATCTTTTTTTATTAATCCAAAGACTATTAGCCCCACTGAAAGAATAAAGGCAATCACTAGTGTGAAGTCATCCCTAAGGTAATCAATTAAATTATTTTGATAAGAGGATGTCATCTTCAGATCAAAAAGTGGCATGAAGTGCAAAAATATTATTAATAAAACTGTCAATACCACGCCTGTAATTATGTATTTATCCCTAGCTTTCATTTATTTTCTCCTTTCTCACTATTAAATAAGCTCCAAGGACTTCTTTCGCAGTCCCCTTTGAAACTTTTTTCCCGTCTTTATTTATTTCAAAATCATAATTATTTATTTCAGGATATAGGCTTATTTTTGTAAAACTTTTTCCCTCGGCTTTTAAATCAAGATTTAAATCAAGTGTGTAAAATTTTTTCACGTCAAAGCCCAAGGCATTGGAAATTATTTTTGCATCTATAGGAAGGTCTGCCATGTAATCATTTTTTAAAATTTTTTTACCTATTTTAATTCCTGCTTTTTTATACTTATTGTTTCTATAGATTAAGTCATAGACATCTCTTCCATCAAATTCCATTACATTTTTAACTTCTGAAATATTTTCAATTGTGTAGCCTTCTTTATTATACACATCTTCTTTAGTGTAAACACCATCATCAATAAGTCTAATGTATTTTATTTCTGCAATTTCATAGCCAAGACTTTCTTCCATTTGTTTTTTCTTTTCATTAGGGACTTCTAAGACTTCAAAATTTTTCTTGGTCTTGTCTTGATTTAAGTTTACTTCTTCTTGCTTATGAACTTTCGATCCTTCACTGTAGGACTTGTAGGCAGTCCTTCCTAAAAAGATTAAGGTTAAAAATATAAGCGCAAAGAGAATTATTAAATTTTTCATTAAGCACTTCATTGTAGTCCCTCCTTAAATTTATTATATCATTAGCAAATAATTTAAAATTATAAATTTTCTATAACTTAAAAAGTATTAGCACATCAAAGATAAAAATTCCAATAAAAAAATGACCTAGTCGCCTAAGTCATTTTGATTTAAAATTATTAATTTATTAAAGAACTTTTCCTAAGAAGTCTTTAGTCCTATCGTTTTGAGGATTTCCAAAAATTTCTTCTGGACTTCCTTCTTCAACAATGTAGCCGCCGTCCATAAATAAAATTCTGTCGCCAACTTCTCTTGCAAAACCCATCTCGTGAGTAACAACTACCATAGTCATCCCTTCCTTTGCAAGGTCCTTCATTATGTCAAGGACTTCTCCAACCATTTCTGGGTCAAGGGCTGAGGTTGGTTCGTCAAAGAGCATTACCTTTGGATTCATTGCAAGGGCTCTTGCTATTGCAATCCTTTGTTTTTGTCCACCTGATAAAGACTTTGGAAAAGACTCTGCCTTGTCTGGCAGTCCAACTCTTGCAAGAAGTTCTCTTGCCTTTTCTTCTGCCTTACTTTTTTCCATTTTCTTTACAAGTGTTGGAGCAAGTGTAATATTGTCTAAGATGTTTAGGTTGTTAAAGAGGTTAAAGGATTGGAATACCATTCCCATTTCTTCACGAACCTTATTTATGTCCACTTCCTTTGAAGTTATTTCTTCATCATCTACAAAGATCTTGCCACTTGTTGGAGTCTCCAAAAGATTTAAACATCTTAAAAAAGTTGACTTACCTGAACCTGATGGTCCAATTACAACTACAACTTCACCATCTTTTATTTCTTGATCTATTCCCTTTAGGACTTCAAGTTCTCCAAAGGATTTTGTAAGATTTTCTACCTTAATCATTTGAAAGTCTCCTTTCTAGTCTACCCATGGCCTTTGAAAGACTGAAGGTCATGATGAAGTAGATGCAGGCTGTAAATATAAAGGGTCTTACTAATTCAAAAGTTCCCGATGAAATACTTTTACCTGCGTACATTAATTCTCCAACTCCTACTGTATAAGTAATTGATGATTCCTTAATAAGTGTTATAAATTCATTTACTAGGGCTGGAAGAATATTTTTTATTGCCTGTGGCATAATAATCTTTCTCATTGCTTGCTTTTCGTTAAGTCCAAGAGACCTTGCAGCTTCCATTTGTCCAAAGTCAACTGAGCTAATTCCTGATCTAATAATTTCTGCAATGTAGGCTGCAGAGTTTAGTGATATAGAAAGAGCACACAAGAACATTGGCGCTGTCAATATTGTGAATTGCTCTGGAATAATTTTCTTAAGTCCAAAGTAAACTATCATTATTTGTACAAGCATTGGTGTTCCTCTTACGATTTCGATGTAAATGCTTGACAAGATATTTAAAATTTTTATTTTTGATGTTTTCATTAGAGCAAGTATTATGCCAAGGGTAAAACCTAGAAGGACGCCAATTATTGATAGTTCAATAGTTGTTATGGCACCATTTAAGTAAGTTGGCAGGTATCTCTCTATGAAAGCAAATTGATTCATAATTCCCATAATTTCCCCTTATTTAAAAAATTTTATAAAATAAAAATTCCCCACACTTAATGTAGGGAATATTTAATTTATTTTACTGCCTCTTTGTTAGATAGTTCAATATACTCATCAAACCATTTGTCAACTTGGCCTGAATCTTTTAATACTTTAACAACTTCGTTAACAGCTCCTGTTAAGTCATCGTTGCCTTTTTTAATTGCTACTGCAAATCCACTATCATCTGGAATTCCTAAGTCTTTTATAATAACAAGACCATCAGTGATTGAAGCAAATTGTTTAGCAGGTAGTTCTGATAAGAAAGCTGCATCAATGGACTTGTTCTTTAACTGTTCAATAATAACATTGTTAAGATCAAATCCCTTACATTTGTCTCCAAATCTTTCTGTTGCAAACTTATGTTGAAGTGTGCCAAGTTGTGTACCAACTATTTCTCCTTCTAGGTCATCAAAAGTTTTGTACTTGTCCTTATTTTCTTCAGTTACAAGTAAAACTTGTTGTCCTTGTGAGTATTCATCAGAGAAATCAACTTGTTTCTTTCTTTCTTCGTCAGCACCCATTCCTGCTATAACCATGTCAACATCACCTGAGTTTAGAGAAGCAAGAAGTCCTTCGAAAGCCATATTCTTAACTTCAAGTTCTACTCCAAGTGAATCAGCAATGGACTGTGCAATTGCAATGTCAACACCTGTGAATTCTTCTTTACCAGATTGGAAGGATGTCCATTCCATTGGTGGGAAGTCTGCTGAAGTTCCAAGAACTATTTTTCCCTTTTCCTTTATAGCATCAATTGTTGGACCAGTAGTTGTCACTTCAAACTTAACTGCTTCCTTAGCTTCTTCTTTCGTTTCTTCTTTTTTTCCACAGCCAAATAGTAGCAGGGCTGTCATTGCAATAAGTGCAATATTAAAAATTTTCTTTTTCATAATAACCTCCGACTTTAATTTAAAATAGTCTTCCTAAAGCTCTCGCTATAATTTTAAAAAACATTATAACGCAAAGACTTATGATTTTCAATGCTTTAAGGCCACTTTATTAAATTAAAATTCTAATAAGTCACCTGCTGGAACTTCTTCTACAGGATTTTTATTAACTTCCTTTGGAGGCTCTTTCTTTTCTACTGGCTTTGGCTCAGCCTTCTTAGGCCTTGAGTATTGATAAACTCCCCAAGATTCTAATTCAGCATCTGTCCCCAACCAAACTGGAGCTCCAACCTTCATTTTTGGAAAAACAAGGTTTTCTATGTCGTAGTTAAACATCCTTATGCAACCATTAGAATAATAGCCACCAATTTGAAGAGGCTTTATGTTTCCATGAATTCCGTATCCACTCATGTCAGGTATGCTTAGACCCATCCACCTTTCTCCAAGAGGATTTTTTGGATCATTGGATGCAACTGGAGTGTACTTACCTCCCATTCCACCCCAAGCAGGATTCTTGTGCATATTTTGAATTTTCGCCTTAGCTGATGGTGTTGGAGTTGAACTTGTCCCAAGAGTTACAGGGAACTTCCCAATAGATTGTCCACCCTTATATAGGGTAAGAGTTCTCCTAGACTTATTGACTACTATCCAGTTGCCACTTGTTGGTGGATTAGTCACCATGTCATAAACTTCGTAATTTTGTGTATAAAGAGCTTGGTTGGTCTTGTCATTCATCCCGCCAGTAACAGGAAGGTTCATCCTCGCCTGCCACTTTTTTAGGGCGTGGGTCCTCTCATGACCAGACTTATCCATAAAATCATTTTGTCTAACAAATCCCTTTGCCGATACGAAACTTGGCAAGAGACTTGCGGCCAAAATAATTGCTCCCAGTCTTTTAATTTTTTTCAAATTAATCCTCCAATTTATCCTTCAAAAATTCTCCTGTATAAGAATCTTTGCACTTAATAATTTCTTCAGGCCTTCCAGTAAATATAACTTGACCTCCGCCTTCGCCACCTTCAGGTCCCAGGTCAATAATGTGGTCGGCACACTTTATAACATCTAAGTTGTGCTCAATTGTTATTACTGTATTGCCCCTATCCACAAGTTCTTCTAAAACTTTTATTAATTTATTCACGTCTTCTGAGTGAAGTCCAGTTGTTGGCTCGTCTAAGATGTAGAGAGTTCTTCCCGTTGCCCTCTTGGATAATTCTGTGGCAAGTTTTATTCTTTGGGCTTCTCCACCTGATAAAAGTGTAGAAGATTGTCCCAATTTTATATAGGAAAGTCCAACATCTCTTAGGGTTTCAAGCTTTCTCAAGACCCTCTCATGATTTTGGAAGAAGTCAATTGCCTCTTCAACTGTCATATCGAGGACTTCATAGATATTTTTGCCCTTGTATTTTACTTCAAGAGTTTCACGATTATATCTCTTGCCATGGCAAACTTCACAAGGAACATAGACGTCAGACAAGAAGTGCATCTCAACTTTTAAGATTCCATCGCCCTTGCAAGCCTCGCATCTTCCTCCCTTGACGTTAAAGGAAAATCTCCCCTTCTTGTAGCCACGCATTTTTGCCTCATTAGTATTGGCAAAGACATCTCTTATTATATCAAAAGCACCTGTATAAGTGGCAGGATTTGACCTCGGTGTCCTTCCAATTGGGGATTGGTCAATGTCAACAATCTTGTCAATGTTGTCAAGGCCTTCAATAGACTTGTGCTTGCCAGGTTTTATCCTAGATTTATTGATCTTTTGAGCAAGACTCTTGTAGAGGATTTCATTTACAAGAGAAGACTTACCTGATCCAGAAACACCTGTAACGCAGACAAATTGTCCAAGCGGGAATTCAACATCAATATTTTTTAAGTTGTTTTCCTCTGCACCCTTTACTTTGATTGACTTGCCTGTGTATTCTCTTCTTTCCTTGGGAACTTCAATTTTCTTCCTGCCACTTAGGTAGGCACCAGTTATGGACTCTTGAACTTCCATAATTTCTTCAGCTGTACCTTGAGCAACAATCCTTCCCCCATTAACGCCTGCAAGAGGTCCAATGTCTACAATTTCATCTGCAGCAAACATGGTATCCTCGTCGTGCTCAACAACAATTAAGGTGTTGCCAATGTCTGTTAGGTTTCTAAGTGACTCAAGGAGTTTTGTGTTGTCCCTTTGGTGGAGTCCAATACTTGGCTCATCGAGAACGTAAATTACCCCAACAAGTTGTGAACCAATTTGAGTTGCCAGCCTAATTCTTTGGGCTTCGCCACCAGAAAGAGTTCCAGCCATTCTCGATAAAGATAAATATTCAAGACCAACATTTACCAAGAATTCTAGCCTTGATCTAATCTCCTTTAAGAGTTCTTCAGCAATTATCATTTCATTTTTTGTAAATTCTAGATTTTCAAAAAACTCTAGGGACTTATCTATGGAAAGTTCCGTCAATTCAAAAATATTTAGGCCTCCAACTCTTATGGCAAGAGATGAATCCCTTAACCTTGCTCCATGGCACTTAGGACATGGAACTTCTTCCATAAATTCGTCAATCTTATCAAGCATCCTGTCAGAACTTGACTCAGTGTACCTTCTCTTTAGGTTTTTTAGGATTCCCTCAAAACCTCCAGAATATTTTTTCTCCCCAGAGAAGTAGGAATTAAAGGAGAAGTTTAACTTACCATCATAACCTTCAAAAATTGCTTTGATAAATTCTTTTGGAGCATTTTTTATTGGCTCTTTAGTGGAAAAATCAAACTTCTCGGCAATTTGTGCAATTATTTCATAATAATAAGTTCCCTTGGAGTTTGAGTAGCAGGCAATGGCCCCCTCATCTATAGAAAGTTCCTTGTTGGGAATAACCAAATCTCTTGAAACTTCCTTAGAAAATCCAAGTCCCTTACATTCGTCACAAGCTCCCAGAGGAGAGTTAAAGGAGAAGGACCTTGGAGTAACTTCTTCTATTATAATGTTGCAGTGAGGGCAGGCAAACTTTGTGGAGAAAACCATGTCGTCTCCGTCAATAACATTTATTTTGGCTATCCCATCACTTAAGTTTGTGGCAATTTCCAGTGAGTCTGCAAGTCTTGATTCAATTTTTTCTTTTATAATAATCCTATCTATTACAATGTCTATATCGTGATACTTGTTTTTTTCAAGCTCAATTTCTTCCCCAATATCACGCATTTCTCCGTCAACAATAACCCTTAAAAAGCCTTCTTTTTTAATTTTTTCAAAAACTTTTTTGTGCTGACCCTTCCTATGCCTTACAACTGGTGAAAGAATTTGAATCCTTGTCCTCTCGTCTAGCTTCATTATTTCGTCCACCATTTGGTCTATAGTATAGGAAGAAATTTCTCTCCCACATTCTGGACAAAAGGCATGACCAACTCTTGCATACAAGAGTCTTAGGTAGTCATAGATTTCTGTAACTGTCCCAACAGTTGATCTTGGGTTCTTTGACGTAGTCTTTTGGTCAATGGAAATAGATGGACTCATGCCCTCGATATAGTCAACCTCTGGCTTATCCATCTGTCCCAAGAACTGTCTTGCATAAGAAGATAGGGATTCCACATACCTTCTTTGACCTTCTGCATAAATTGTATCAAAGGCAAGGGAAGACTTACCTGATCCAGAAAGTCCTGTAAAAACTACAAATTTATTTCTAGGAATATTAAGGTCAACATTTTTTAAGTTGTTGACCCTAGCTCCCTTTACTATTATTTCGTCTTTCAATTTAACACCTCTTTAAAGGAGGGCAGATTTTTTCTTCTCCCTTAAATCCTTTATTTTATCCCTAATTTCAGCAGCCTTCTCAAAATCAAGTTCTTCTGCTGCCCTGTACATTTCAGGTTTTAGGGCATCTATCATCTCGTTAATTTCATCCTTAGTAAATTCATTTTCTTCATCTTTAATATCTTTGAAGTCCACAGATTCTTCTGCAGCAATAGCAGTATTTATAACTTCACGGATACTTTTCACTATTGTCTTTGGAGTGATCCCATGCTCTTCATTGTATTCTTCTTGGATTTTTCTTCTCCTAGAAGTCTCATCAATAGTAACCCTCATAGAAGGAGTGATGGTGTCGGCATACATAATAACTTTCCCATCGGCATTTCTAGCTGCACGACCAGCAGTTTGGATAAGTGATGTAACAGAACGAAGGAAGCCTTCCTTGTCTGCATCAAGTATACAAACTCTTGAAACCTCTGGCAGGTCAAGGCCCTCTCTTAGGAGGTTGATTCCAACAAGGACGTCAACCTTACCAAGCCTTAGGTCCCTTATAATCTTCATCCTCTCTAGAGTGTCGACATCAGAGTGCATATAGGTCACCTTGTATCCAATTTCCTTCAGGTGCCTTGATAGGTCTTCTGACATCCTCTTTGTAAGAGTAGTTATTAAGACCCTCTCTCCTCTTTCAATAGCTCCATTTACTTCATTTATAATATCATCAATTTGATTTTTAATTGGTCTTACTTCAATTATTGGATCAAGAAGACCTGTTGGCCTTATGATTTGTTCAACCTCTTGCTCTGTGTGTTCAAGTTCATATGGCCCTGGAGTTGCAGAAACATAAACACATTGGTTCATCATTCCTTCAAACTCATTAAATCTCAAAGGCCTGTTGTCTAGGGCTGAAGGAAGCCTAAAGCCGTAGTCAACAAGAGTTTCCTTACGGGCCCTGTCCCCATTGTACATACCCCTAATTTGAGGAATAGTTTGGTGGGACTCATCGATTATAGTCAAAAAGTCCTTTGGAAAGTAATCTATTAATGTATAGGGTCTTGATCCTGGTGCCCTACCTGATAGATGTCTTGAATAGTTTTCTATCCCAGAGCAAAATCCCATTTCAGACAACATTTCCAAGTCGTATCTTGTCCTTTGCTCCAACCTCTGAGCTTCTAAAAGTTTTTCTTGGTCCTTTAAAACCTTAAGTCTTTCCTCAAGTTCTTCTTCTATTGTAACAATGGCACGCTTTACCTTTTCTTCTGAAGTTGCAAAGTGAGATGCAGGAGTAATATAGGCATGGTTTAGATAATGAAGGACTTGGCCTGTCAGAGCATTAACCTCTGTTATCCTGTCAATTTCATCTCCAAAAAATTCAACTCTTATAGAATTTTCTGATGAAGAGGCTGGGAAAATTTCCAAAATATCTCCACGAACCCTAAAGGTCCCACGCTTAAATTCATAATCATTTCTCACATACTGGATGTCCACAAGCTTGCTCATGACATCATTCCTATCCCTTATCATGCCAGGCCTTAGGGAAATCGCCAGTTGCTCATAATCAATTGGGTCCCCTAAACCATAGATGCAGGAAACTGATGCAACAATTATTACGTCTTTTCGCTCGAAGAGAGACATTGTTGCAGAGTGACGAAGCTTATCTATTTCATCATTGATAGATGAGTCCTTTTCAATAAATGTATCAGTTCCTGGCACATAGGCTTCTGGTTGATAGTAATCATAATAAGAAACGAAAAATTCCACGGCATTTTCCGGGAAAAATTCCTTTAATTCTGAACAAAGTTGGTAGGCAAGAGTCTTGTTGTGAGCAATAACAAGAGTTGGCTTTTGGACCCTCTCAATTACATTTGCCATGGTAAAGGTCTTACCAGAACCTGTTACCCCTAGTAGGTTTTGGTGCTTGTAGCCCTTCTTTATACCATCAGCCAATTTATCAATAGCCTGGGGTTGGTCACCTGTGGGCTTGTATTCAGAATGAATTTTAAATTCCATTTAATCACCTTCTAATAAGAAAAAATATTGGAGTCCGTCCTCTTTTCTGTTCCACCAATATAAACATCTTTATCTTTCAAAATAATTTGGCCCCTACCCATGCTCTTGAAGTCACTTACGACTTCAACTTCGTGGCCAAGTTTTTTAAGTTCATCAATAATTTCAGGCTTAAAGTCATTTTCTACCTGAATTTTTTTGTCGTCAATCCACATTATCCTTGGAGCATCAAGGGCAGCCTGTGGATTTAAATTAAAATCTATCATATTCATAAGGACTTGGACATGGGCTTGTGGCTGCATAAAGGCACCCATTATCCCAAAGGCCCCAAGTGCCTCATTATTTTTTGTCATAAAGCCAGGAATTATTGTGTGGTAAGGAAGCTTCCCTCCCTCAAGAGAGTTGGCAAGTCCTTCCTCAAAATAAAAATTCTCAACCCTATTGTTTAAAGTTATTCCAGTTCCAGGAACCACAATTCCAGACCCAAAGCCAGCATAGTTTGACTGAATCATGGAGACCATGTTGCCGTCTTTGTCTGCTGTGGCAAAATAAACTGTATCCGAAGATTTTATCTTAAAAGCTTCAGGATTTTTTGCCCTGTCACTTATTTTCGCTCTCCTGTCCCTAGCATAGTCCTTTGACAAGAGTCTCTCTATTTCTATTTTCATCTTATCTGGGTCAGCCACATAGGCCTTGGCATCAGTAAGAGATAATTTTATGGCCTCAATAACCTTGTGAAGAGTCTTTGGGTCTTCACGATCTTTTATTTCCATCTCACTTAAAATATTTAGGGCCATTAAGACAGAAATCCCGTGGCCATTGGGAGGAATTTCCCAAATATCAATCCCCTTGTAGTTGGTAGAAATTGGGTCTACATATCTTGCCTCGAAGTTTTTTAAGTCGTCAAAGCTTAAAAATCCTCCTAGCCTTTCCACTTCACCGGCAATTTTTTTTGCAAGTTCTCCCCTATAAAAGGATTCGCCCTTGCTATCCCTAATTTCCCTTAGGGTTCTTGCCAGGTCAGGTGATTTGAAAACTTCTCCAGCCCTTGGCGCCCTTCCATCAATAGTAAAGTTCTCAAAAAATCCATCAAACTCTTCCCTATTTAAATTTTTATATTTTTCATAGCTTTCTCCCCAAAGTTTTGCAATTTGTGGAGTCACTGGATATCCTTCTTCTGCATAGGAGATTGCAGGTTCAAAAATTTTCTCAAGACTAAGGCTGGCAAAGTCTTCATAGATTTTCATGACTCCACCAATTAACCCTGGCGTATTTATTACATTTACCCCACAAGATGGCATTCTATCATAGCCCTTTTCTCTAAGCTTTGCAATAGAAATATTTTTAGGACTTCTCCCGCTGGAATTTATTCCATAAAGTTTGCCTTCAAAATAAATTAAAGCAAACATATCTGATCCCAATCCATTGCCTGTTGGTTCCACAACAGGAAGAGTCATAGATGCAGCAAGAGCAGCGTCTATGGCATTGCCACCTTCTAGGAGAATTTTTGCCCCAGCACTAGTTGCATAGGGGGAGGATGTTGCCACCATTCCATTTTTACCAAAAATTGTCCTCCTAGTTGAGGGATAAGGGTAAGAGTTGTAATCAAATTTCATTTTATCATCCTTATTAAAGAATATTCTTATTCTCGACTTATCTTATCATCCTTTTAAGAATATTCTATTGTCTTTTTATATTATCTTCTTTTAAATAATATTCTATTCTCGACTTCTTATAACTTCCTTTTTTTCCTCTGTCAACAAATTTAATTTTATAATTAATTAGTGAATAATTCAACTTTACAAGTTTAAAATATCCTATATATTTACCAGGAACTCTTATTTCAAAAGACAAAATAAATATAAAAAAGAGACCTCATAATTGAAGTCTCTTAAAAAACTTTTTTATCGTTGCCAACTTCTCTTTGTCTTTTTTAATTCCTTTTTGAAAGACTTGAGATTTTCTTTATACTCATAGGCATCGTAAATTTTTATTTTTTTATTATGTTTTTTAGCCACATCAAAGACTCTGTCTTTGTCCTCATCCTTAAAGAAGAATCTTCTTGTAATATCTCCCTTAGTAAAATAGAGGAGAGTCTTGCCTGGCTCCCCAGATTTTTTCTCATAAGTAATTGCATCAAGATCTGACCAATCCCAAACTTCGTGAATCTTTGAAACTTTAATGTCGTTGTACATTTCAAGGCCCTTGCTTGTAACTGCAACATACTTTTTTGCAAGTAGGGAGATAAGTAAAAGGATGGCCAAGATCAATGTCAGCTTATACTTTGTGAAAATGCCTAAAATAATCAAGACAGAAGTGACTACGTAGGCATATTTTTCAGAAAATCTTTTTCTAGGATTCACATATACGTATTTGATTGCTTCGCTGTCATTATCCCAAGGTAATTTTATCTCTGACACATAATCACTTCTTTCTATTTAATGTTCTAATTAATATTCTAAAATTTAGTTAGGAAATTTTAATTAAGCGCTAAGTTTTGGAGCTTTTCCTTCTGCTCTTCTTCTTTCAAGAGCTGCCATAGCCATTTCTCTAGCTTTTTCTGGAGATTTAGCTTGTTTCTTCATAGTAGTCTTACCAAATAGATTTGTATAAGATCCGTCAGCCCAGAATATGTTTCTTCCAGCAAATGCTGTTATACATGCATAGATTGGGTTTAGTAAGTTAACAAATGCAAATGGGAAGAATGCAAGTGGGTTAACACCAAGTGTTCTAAATTGGTAAGCACCACAAGCTGTCCATGGGAACATTACTGCCCAAAGTGTACCAGCATCTTCAAGTGTTCTTGATAACATATTTCTTGCAAGTCCAAGTTCATCATATTTTGTATCATATAGAGGAGCAGGAACACCGATTCCTAAGAATTGGTCACACATTGCTGCGTCACAGAATATTGATGTAAGCATTGTAGCAAGAACGATTCCACCGACAGAGTTGATTTTAGTCTTAATTCCACCAAATAACTTTTCAACAATACCACATTTTTCAAGAGCACCACCAAAGGATACTGCAAGAATAATAAGGTTGATTGTCCACATTTGGTTATCCATACCACCTTTAGCAAGAGCACCATCAAGGAATTCATTTCCTGTTTCAATTGATGGACCATAGTGAAGGATTGAGAATAAATCTGCTACTGAATATCTTTCTTGGAAGATAAGCGCAAAGATGACACCAACTGCAACTGAACCAAGTACGCCTGGAAGACCAGGGATTCTCAAAACCATTATAATTACAATAACTACAATTGGAAGTAATACTAATGGGTTAACATTAAAGTTAGAAGATATTGCTTCTCTAATACCATCAGCAATTGTTGGGTCATATCCAGCGCCTGCAATATTCATACCTAGAATAGTATAAATAATAAGAGATATTAAGAAAACAGGACCAGTTGTAGATACCATAGCTGCAACGTGGTCAAATAGACCTGTTCCAGCAACACCTGCTGCTAGGTTTGTGGTATCAGATAGTGGAGAGAATTTATCTCCAACATAGGCGCCTGATATTACCATACCTGCTGTTAGTGCAGGGTTAATTCCAAGTCCAGCACCAATTGTCATGAAGGCAATACCAACTGTAGCTGTTGCTGTCCAAGATGAACCACAAGCTAAACCAACTACTGCACATAGTAAACAACCAACTGGTAGGAATGTTTGTGGTGATAAAAAGTCAAGTCCATAATAGATAAGAGCTGGAATTGTACCTGAAATCATAAAGGATGATACCAATAGACCTACAGTAAGTAAAATTAAAATTGCGTCCAATGTTGCTGTTATCCTGTCAATAATACCAGACAACATTTCATCAAAACTATGTCCGCAAATTACACCAATAGTAACAGTGACTATAAGTGCTATGATTAGTGGCATGTGAGCAGCGTCATACGCCTCATCACTAAATTTGAAAACATATACCATTAGCGCTACCATTGTTAAAATAGGTAGAATTGCTTCAAAAAAACTTGGTAGTCTAACAGCTTTTTGACCATCGTTCTTCATAAATAAAACCTCCTTAAAACATTAAGGCACGTCATAAAAAATTTGGCATGTCTGTGATACATTAGTTAAATTTTTGTATCACTGAAAATGTTTTCTAACTTCATATTACTATTGCATCTAATATAAGTCAACCATAATTTATAAAGATTTTGGTATTACACTTGATTTTGTACAATGACTTAGTTAGCTTTTATGATAATTAGATAAATTTATTTTTACTTTCATCTATAGAATAGAGTGTTTTCAATAAACTTTAACTTACTGATTAAAAGCGTTAAATCATTGTTTCCATTATTTTTTTGTTTTTTCTAAGAAAATATACATCTTTAATATTGATATATTTCTTAATAGATTAAGTATTTCTCTATAATGTTTAAAATAATCATTTAGGATAAAGTTTTCATAATGTTTTTTTTGATTAAGTTTAGAAGTGAATAAAAAGAAGTCCTCTTTCATTGATATTTTACAAATAAAAAGCAGGCACCTATGAGTACCTGCTTGATCTAAATCAATGTCTTAAGTTTTATCTTATTAAGATAGTAATACTGATCCGATAACTCCACCGATAACTAAGAATATGTCAAATGCGATAAATGTCGGTACGCAAGTGTCCATAATGTGGTCGTGTTGTCCGTCAGCGTTAAGACCAGATGTAGGTCCCATTGTTGAGTCAGATGCTGGTGATCCTGCATCTCCAAGAGCAGCTGCTATACCAATCAATAGGATAATAGCTGATTGTGAGAAACCTAATTGTTGAGCTAGTGGAACGTAAATTGCTGCAACTACTGGGATTGTACCAAAAGATGTACCGATACCCATTGTAATAACAAGACCAATTGCTAAAAGTACAATTGCTGATACCACAAGTGAAGCGCCTTCCATCATAGCTGCTGTATCGTTAACTAGTTCAATTACAGCACCTGAAGTGTTAAGAACATTAGCATAGCCACCTGCTATTAACATTACGAATGCAATAAATGCCATTAGGTCAAGTCCACCATTAACCATTTCGTCGATTTCATTCCATTTAATTGAACGTGTAATTAATAGGAAGATAATACCAATTAATGCCGAGAATGGAAGGTTAGTTGTTATGATTTGAACTATAAGCATTGCTAGAGCAGAAACTAAAGCTCCCCAAGCATGTCCAGTCATGTGAACTTCTTGGTCTAAAGAAATAATTCCTGGGATTTCAACATCATCATAGTGTCTGTCTTTTCCGTAAAGAACAAATACTACAAAGATTAAACCAATTAACATTGAAAGTCCACCAATCCACATTACTTTTTGAGTGTCTGCAACAGTAGTTGGCATACCTGCGTCTGTCATGTTTGATGCAATAATTTTGTGGAAAATAAGTCCAAATCCTGCTGGAATTGAAATATAAGGTGCCTTCAATCCAAAGCAAAGAGCTGATGCTACTGCACGTCTGTCAATCTTTAACTTATTCATAAGTCCTAGTAGTGGTGGAATTAGAATAGGTATAAAGGAAATGTGAACTGGTAAAAGGTTTTGTGAAAAGATTGATATAAATGCTATTAGGAAAATTAAGTAAAATTTATTATTTCCTACTAATTTAGAAATCTTTTGAGCAAGAATAGTTATAAGTCCTGATTTACCAATTGCATAAGCAAACATACCTATTAGGATATAAGCAAGAGCCGTCTCTGCCATAGATCCCATACCACCAATAATTGTACCTATAATTGAATCGCCTTCGATTGCAAATCCTGGAAGCTTTCCAACTGTATTTGCTTGCCATGAATCTGGTTCAAATACATATAATGGCATGCCTGCAGTAATACCTGCAACAACACCTGCAACTAAAAGTGAAAGTAGTACGTTAAGTTTTAACATACATAAGATTACGAGTAATAGTACCGAGACTACTACGGGGTTAAATAACAACATATTTATTTCCTCCTTTGAAAATGTTTTCTTTATTTTCTCATATTATTGTACTTTTGTCAACAATCTAATTCTCTATTACGGTAAAATAAACAATACTTTAGTCAGTTTTCTCTATTGTTTGTTAAAGTATGCTTTTTGTTATTTGTTTATTTTTAGGGATTTGGCGAAAAATATATCTATATATTTTAATAAATATCTTTACTATTTTAAATAATGTTTTATATTCTAAATTATTGTATTTTTTAATTTTCTTTAATAAACATTTTTCTGTAAAAAAATAAAGGAGCCCAAACCCCTTTATTTTAATTCCTATATTGTTTTCCTAGATTTATTTTACTAACTTTCTATCTTCTACAACTAATTCACCATCTACATAAACTTGCTTACATAGGTTTGTTGCGAAGAAGTAAAGTGTGTAGTCAATGTTATGAGCATCGAAGATTGCAATGTTTGCCCTCTTGCCCTTGTCAAAGGATCCAATAGTATCTGCCCTGTCAACAGAGTAAGCAGCGTTAATAGTTACTGCATTGTAAACTTCAATTGGTGTGAGCTTCATTTCTAGGCAACCAAGTTGCATAATAAATTGAAGGTTAGCTGTTGGACATGATCCTGGGTTAGAGTCTGTACAAAGTGTAATAGCCATTCCCTTTTCAAGCATTCTTCTTGCTGGAGCATAAGTGTCTAGCATTAGAGAGAAAGTTGTTCCTGGAAGTAGGTTACCAATTACATTTGCCTTAGCAAGTGTTTCAATTTCCTCATCATCTACTACCATTAAGTGTTCTGCAGAAACTGCTCCTACCTTAGCAGCAACATCTACACCACCAATGTTTTCTATTTCATCAGAGTGGATTCTTAATTTAAAGCCATGTTCCTTTGCAGCTTCAAGAATTCTTTCAGATTGTTCTGCTGTGAATACTCCCTTTTCACAGAATACGTCACAGAATTCTGCTAAATTTCTCTTTGCAACTTCTGGCATCATGTCGATAACAATATCAACATATTCATCTGGATTATCCTTATATTTTTCGTGGATAACGTGGGCTGCCATAAATGTTGTAATTAATTCTGTTGGGAAGTCCTTATTTAATTTTTCAAGAACTTCAAGTTCCTTTAATTCTGTTTCAAGAGTAATTCCGTAACCACTCTTTGCTTCTACTGAAGTTACACCGTGAACTAGCATGTGTTCAAGAAGGTCTCTTGTCTTATCATAAAGTTCATCAAAGCTTGCTGCATCTGTTGCCTTTAGTGTAGAAAGAATTCCTCCACCTGCTTCAAGGATTTCAAGATATTCCATTCCATTAAGCTTCATAGCAAATTCATTTTCACGGCTTCCACCATACACAAGGTGAGTGTGAGCATCAATTAGACCTGGAGTTGCTGTCTTACCAGTAAGGTCAACTATTTCTGTATTTTCGTCTTTTAAGTTTTCGTATCCATTACCTTCGCCAACTTCTAATATCTTACCATCCTTAATTGCAATGTAAGCATTTTCTAGAATGTCAGCTTGGTTCATTTCTTCCCCTCTTAGTGGTCTACCAATATCCTTTGGTGAGAAGACTTGTTCAAGATTAACTAATATTTTATCCGCTTTCATAAATTCCTCCTTTTTCTGTCAATATCTTAACACATATTATATACCCAATAAATATGAAAATATTTTTATTAAGTTTTTTAATTAAATTTTTAATAATTTAATTTTATTTCAACTATTAAGTTCACTATTCAATTTGTTATTCCAATTTTTTATCAATTTATAATTTTTTACAAGTTTATAAATTTTTTCGACTCAATGAATTTCTATAAGTTTATAATTATTTATTACTTCAGAAATTTTTATAAGCTATCAATAAATTGTGACTTAAGTTTTTTTTACCAGTCTATAAATTCTTATGACTTAATAATTATTTTTCACTTAATATTTATTTTTGACAAAGGGATTATTTGTAAACTCATATTTTTATAATCTAAAGCTTTATATTATTTTATAGAAGAAACTTTTAAGCAAGTCACTTTCCATTGTTTTACATAAATTTTGCAAACGATTCATTTCTTCAGTTTATCACGATAAATTAATCATCTTTTTAAAGGAAAGGTGTCCTTGATACGTGTGTTTTCAAGGCAACTTAGAAAAATCCATTACTTTTTTAGGATATTTTTATTTTTTTGGGAAATTAATTTCCCTATGTATTTACTTTTCTAAATTTTTAATTTATAATGACTATTAAATGGAGGTTGATAAAAGTGATAAATAATCATAACGCAGAAGTTCAAAAGATTATGAAGGTAGAAATTAAGAACCTTCCAGAAAAAAAATCTTTTGAACAAGGAATTAGAAGAGCTCCTGATAGAGGATTTAGACTTTCAAAAGATCAAACTAAAATTGCTCTTAGAAATGCTCTAAGATATATCCCAGAAGAATATCACGAAGAATTAATTCCTGAATTTTTAGAAGAACTTACTACTAGAGGAAGAATCTACGGATACAGATTCAGACCAGAAGGAAGAATTTACGGTAAACCAATTGACGAATACAAAGGAAATTGTTTAGCTGGTAAAGCTTTCCAAGTAATGATTGACAACAACTTAGACTTTGACGTTGCTTTATATCCATATGAACTTGTAACTTATGGAGAAACTGGTTCAGTTTGTCACGATTGGATGCAATACAACCTAATTAAACAATACCTTGAAATCATGCACGATGACGAAACTCTTGTAATGGAATCTGGTCATCCACTTGGACTATTTAAGTCAAGAAAGAACTCTCCAAGAGTTATAATCACTAACGGACTTATGGTTGGTGAATATGATAACCTTGAAGACTGGGAAGTTGCTGAAGAAATGGGCGTTGCTAACTACGGACAAATGACTGCTGGTGGTTGGATGTACATTGGACCACAAGGTATCGTTCACGGAACTTACAACACTATTCTTAACGCTGGTAGATTAAAATTAGGTCTTAGCGAAAAAGATAACTTAGCTGGAAAATTATTCGTTTCATCTGGACTTGGCGGAATGTCTGGTGCTCAAGGTAAGGCTGGAGACATCGCAGGTGCTGTTTCTATCATAGCTGAAGTTGATATTTCAAGAATCGAAACTAGACTTGAACAAGGATGGATTAAGAAACTTGCTGAAACTCCTGAAGAAGCTGTTAAGCTTGCTCAAGATGCTCTTGAAAAGAAAGAAGCTCTTTCTATTGCCTTCCACGGTAATATCGTTGATCTTCTTCACTATATGGACAAAAATGACATCCATATTGACCTACTTTCTGACCAAACTTCTTGCCACAACGCATACAATGGTGGATACTGTCCAGTAGGTATTTCTTTCGAAGAAAGAACTGAATTATTAAGAACTGACATCAAGAAATTCCATGAACTTGTTGATGAAACTCTTAAAAAACACTTTGAAGTTATTAAGAGACTTACTGCTAAAGGAACTTACTTCTTCGATTATGGTAACTCTTTCTTAAAGGCTATCTATGATGCTGGAGTTAAAGAAGTTTCTAAGAACGGTAAAGACGACAAAGACGGATTCATTTGGCCTTCTTATGTAGAAGACATCATGGGACCACTTCTATTTGACTATGGATATGGACCATTTAGATGGGTTTGCCTAAGCGGTAAACACGAAGACTTAATTGCAACTGACCACGCTGCAATGGAATGTATTGATAAAGACAGAAGATACCAAGATATGGATAACTATATCTGGATTAGAGACGCTGAAAAGAACCAATTAGTTGTTGGTACTCAAGCTAGAATCCTTTACCAAGACGCTAAGGGTAGAGTTGCAATAGCTCATAAATTTAACGAACTTGTTAGAGAAGGAAAAATCGGTCCTGTTATGATGGGACGTGACCACCACGACGTATCTGGTACAGACTCACCATTTAGAGAAACATCTAACATTAAAGATGGTTCTAATGTAATGGCTGACATGGCTACACAATGTTTCGCAGGAAACTGTGCTAGAGGTATGTCACTAGTTGCTCTTCACAATGGTGGTGGAGTTGGTATTGGTAAATCAATTAACGGTGGATTTGGTCTAGTTCTTGACGGATCTGAAATGGTTGATGAAATTATCGATCTTTCACTTACTTGGGACGTTATGAGTGGTGTTGCTAGACGTAACTGGGCTAGAAACGATCACGCAATTGAAGTTTCAAAAGAATTTAACCAAGATAATGAATTCGGACACATTACACTTCCTTACCTTGTTAAGGATGAATTAATTGATAATGCTGTTGATTCACTTAATATCGACTAATATCTAAATATTTCTAAACCCCGCAGGTTTCTGTGGGGTTTTATTTTTTATTGTAATTAAGTTCATAAACTTATAAAATCAAATTAAGATATAGCTTTAGTCCAAGGAGGAGTCATGAAAAATTATTATTTTAAAGAAAATCTTTTTAAGATTACAGACCACTACCCCATCTTAGATGATGATGGAAGAGAAGTTTATTATGTAGACCAAGACTTTACATTTATTGGTTATGATGTGAAAATCTCTGATATGAAAGGCAAGGAAATTTTAAAAATTGAAAAGGAACTCTTCTCCCTCCTCCAAAAGTTTAATGTAAATTTTTCTGACGGGAAATTTATGAGGGTCGAATCGAAAATTAGCTTTTTAGTTAGAAGGATTGGGATTGACTATAATGGAGAGTCCCTACGTTTGGAAGGTCAATTCCCAGATTTGAATTTTGAAATCTATAAAGGAGATAAGGTGATTGGAGAAATCGAAAAAACCTTCTTTTCCTTGGCTGATACTTATAGGCTCACAGTTTATGACGAAGATTACACAGAAGCCCTACTTGCCCTCACCCTTTGTGTAAATAATATTAAAGACACAGCGGCAAGAAATAATTAAAATTAAATATTTTTCAAAGAAAAAACATCTGTAAGAATTTTGTGCTGACCCCATAAAGTTGGACCAAATACCAGAGAGAATTTATATTTTCTCTG
>CABQNX010000022.1 GCA_902465645.1 uncultured Peptoniphilus sp. | reverse complement strand
TTATCTTCTTTCATCCAGACTATACTGTCGGTATTGGAATTGCACCAATTCAGCTTGCGCTCGCGGACTTTACCGCCGGTGAGGAATTGCACCTCGCCCTGAAGAATTTTATTAACTTATAAATTTATAATAACACTAGAAATTAAATTGTCAAGGAAAAGAAAATCATTTTCCCTCTCTAATATTTTTGATTAGGCTAATGACATCTTCAAAGACAGAGTCTATGTCCCTGTCAGCATCGATGATGTAGTCAGCATAGGGGTCAAGGTCTTCTAAGACATCAAGTCTCTTTTCGATATCATTTGCATGGTCATTTCTCTTTATCATCCTGTCTCTTAAAGTTTCCCTTGAACATTTTAGGTAGATTGACCTGGCATTTGCAAATTCTTTTTTAATTGCGAGGACACCTTCTTTATCAACGACAATAACACAGTCACTGTCCTTGTTGTTATTTTTTTCAAGATCTTCCTTGAGGGTTGAATAGTAATTACCCACATAGCAAGTTGTCCCAATAAATAAATTGTCTTGGTCCATCTTCTTAAAAAGCTCTTGGTCGATAAAGTTATAATCAATCCCGTCCACTTCAGAGACTCTTGGCGGTCTCGTCGTGTAAGTAATTATTTTTTTTATTCCGTGTGAAGTCAGGGCATTTCTTATAGTTGACTTGCCTGAACCAGAATGTCCTAGTATTAAATAAATCATAATTGCTCCTTAAATTTTAATTTCTAAAGTATAAGATATTTTTTCTATTATACTTTACAATTATAAAAATTTGAAGTACTATGGATAAGATAAAATATTAGATGGAGGTTAGGATGAAACATTTAATTGAGCCACTAGATTTTACAACTGAAGAATATGAAGAAATTTTTAGACTAGTTGATGACATTATTGCAAAGCCAGATGATTATTCTCATGTTTGCGACAATAAGTTATTAGCTAGTCTTTTTTTTGAGCCTTCTACTAGGACAAGACTTTCCTTTGAGACTGCCATGCTAAGGCTTGGGGGTCAAGTTATAGGTTTTTCTGATGCAGGAGTAAGTTCATCTACAAAGGGCGAAACTCTACTTGACACCATTAGAGTTATAGAAAACTACGCCGACATTTGTGCCATGCGCCACCCAAAGGAAGGGGCAGCACTTATGGCATCAAAGGTAGTGAAGACTATGCCAATTATAAATGCAGGAGATGGTGGTCACTTCCATCCAACTCAAACTCTTGCAGACTTAATAACAATTAGGCATTACAAAGGATCCTTTGACAATTTAACCGTGGGACTTTGTGGAGACTTAAAATTTGGAAGGACAATTCACTCCCTTGTGAGAGCACTTAATAGGTATGAAAATGTGAAATTTATTTTTATTTCACCAGAAGAACTCAATATGCCAGATCCTTTTAAAACCTTTATAGATAAGGAAAACTACGAGGAGACTAGGGACCTTGCAAGTGTAATTGACGACTTAGATGTCCTTTACATGTCAAGAGTTCAAAAGGAGAGGTTTGTTTCTTCAGATGAGTATGAAAGATTAAAGGACTACTATATTTTAAATGAAGAAAAATTAAAAAATGCAAAAGAGGACATGATTATCCTTCATCCTCTACCAAGGGTAAATGAAATTGCACCTGAAGTGGACAAAGACCCTCGTGCAGTTTACTTTGAGCAAACAAAGTTTGGAATGTATGGTAGGATGGCACTAATCATGAAACTTTTGGAGGCTAGAAAATGATAAATGTTTCAAAAATAAAAAAAGGAATTGTACTTGACCACATAGAATCAGGCAGGGCCCACGTTCTTTATAAGGCCCTTGAACTTGACAAGGTGACAGATCCAGTTGTACTTATGCAAAATATTTTCTCAACTTCCATGGGTAAGAAGGACTTAATAAAAATCGAGACAGATTACGACTTGGACTTCACAGTCTTGGGACTTATTGCCCCTCACACAACTGTTAACTTTATAGAGGATGGCGAAAGGGTCAAAAAAATCCGCATGGAGATGCCAGAACTTGTTGAAGATGTCTTGACTTGCAAGAACCCAAGATGCATAACAAATTCTGAAAGAGAAGTACCCGGTCACAAGTTCTTCTTATATGATAGGGATAAGAAGGAATACAAGTGCGAATATTGTGACACAGTAACCACATATGGAGAATGATATGGCAAAGATAATAGAAAATATTGATGTATGTAAGGATTACTTCATACTGAGAACAGACTTAGACGTAAAAGTTTATCCAGGACAATTTTTTATGCTAAGAGCCTGGGAGGCTTACCCAACTCTTTCAAGACCAATTTCTGTTTATGACGTCACTGAGGGCGTTGACTTCTTAATAGAAAAAAGAGGAGAGGGAACAAAGATCCTTGAAAATTTGAAAGAGGGCGACGAGATTAAATTATTTGGTCCCTTTGGCAATGCCTTCTATGCAAATGTAGAGGAAGTTGCCCTAGTTGGTGGTGGAGTTGGAGTAGCTCCCTTCCACTATTTGATTAAGGAAATTCAAAAACTAAAACCTTCTTCAAAAGTTACCCTCTACATTGGAGAAAGGGAAGAGCTTGAACTTGAAAATGCTTTTAAGGATATTGCTTGTGACATAAAAATTAAAAAGGGCGGCTTTATAACAGATATAATTGATTTTGAAAACCACGACTTAATTTACACTTGTGGACCAGAAATTATGATGAAAAAAGTTGTTGAACTTGCAAAAGACCATGACGTCACTACTTATGTTTCATTAGAAAAGAGAATGGGATGTGGCGTTGGTGCCTGCCTATCTTGTTCTTGTGAGACAAAGAGGGGTAGGAGAAGGTCTTGCAAGGAAGGACCAATATTTAAGGGGAGTGATTTAATTGACTTCTAGGACTGAAATAGATTTAGCAGGGATAAAATTATATCTTCAAAAGGGATCACAAGATATCCTAAAAAGGGAAATGATGGAATAAGAATTTGGGAAACTCCATCAGGAATTTTAAACTCAATTGGACTTGAAAACCCAGGAGTTGAAGAATTCGTAAAGACAAAAATCCATGACATGAATAAACTTGGGACAGAAATTTTTGTCAATCTTGGTGGCAATACAATTGAAGAATACATTGAGTCAGCAGAAATTTTAAATGACTATGACTTTGCAGCCATTGAGTTAAATATTTCTTGCCCCAATGTCAAAGAAGGTGGCATGGCCTTTGGGATGGACAAGGATTCTGCCGCAAGAGTTGTGAGAGAAGTCATGAAGGTGACAAACAAAAAAGTTTTTGTAAAATTATCTCCTAATGCTGGCGACATTGTTGGCATTGCCAAGGCAGTGGAGGCTGAAGGTGCAACAGGACTTTCTCTTATAAATACAATTCTCGGCATGGCCATTGACTTAGACAGAGAAGAGATTCCCTTTGACAATACCTACGCAGGTCTATCAGGCCCAGCAGTAAAACCAATTGCTCTTAGGATTCTCCACCAAGTTGCAAAAAATGTAAACATTCCAATTATTGGGATGGGAGGAATTTCAAATTATAGGGACGTCTTAGAGTTCCTAATGGCAGGAGCCACCGCAGTTGAAATTGGAACTTACAACTTTATGAATCCCAATGGAGGAGCAGAAATTATCTCAGACCTTGAAAAATATTTAGAAGAAAAAAATAAAAATGTAAATGATTTTGTGAAAAAATTAGTTTAAGAATTTATGGATCTTCTAGCAAGAGGATCCTATTTTTATAAGTACTAGTGGAAAAGAATTTATTTGATTTTTATAAAATCTAAATTAATTTTACAAATTCACTTTAGCATATTATAATATCAAAAAAGGGTACAGTATACTAAATGTTTATTTATAAAGGAGACAAAATGGATTATAGAAATGGGTACAAGGAAACTATAAAAGCTAGAGAAAGAATTAGGGACTACGTTTATGAAACTCCCTTGGTTAGACTAAATCATATATCTGAAATGCTCGGCACATCTGTCTATGCAAAACTTGAAAATATGCAAAAGACAAATTCCTTTAAGATAAGGGGCGCCTTAAATAAAATTAGAAAACTTTCTGATGAAGAATTGCAAAGAGGAGTTGTAACAGCATCAAGTGGCAACCATGGCAAGGGGATTGCAACTTGTGCAAAAATGTTGGGTATTCCAGCGAAGATTGTCTTGCCAGATACTTCTACTGAGACAAAGAGACAAATGATAAGAGACCTTGGGGCAGAAATTGAAATTACGACTGTGGAAAAGAGATTTGAAGTGGCAAAGGAAATTGCTGACAAGGAAGGCATGACTTTCATCCATCCCTTTGACGACCTAGATGTTTCTGAAGGTCAAGGAACTATTGCAGTTGAAATCCTAAACAAGATGGACCACTTGAAGATGATTGTTCCCATTGGTGGTGGCGGACTTATCTCTGGTATTGCCATGTACACCAAGGGAGTTACGAGATGGTCTAAGGTCATTGGGGTTGAACCAGAAAATGTTGCCAGATACACTCTATCACTTGAAGAGGGAAAACCAAGTGAAGTTAAGAGGGGAGAAACTCTTGCTGATGGACTTCTTTCTGTTAAGCCAGGAGACCATGTATTTCCTATTGTAAGAGATCTTGTTGACGATGTAGTTACTTGCCAAGATAAATATCTTAAAAAAGCTTTAGATTTATTGTATAATAAAGAGAAATTAATTGTTGAGCCTTCTTCTGCCATTGGACTTGGTGCAATTTTAGAAGGCAAAATAGAATATGATGACAGGGACAAACTTGTTCTTATTATCACAGGTGGAAATGTAGAAGGAAGCAAAATTGAAGAAATAATCAATTCGTAGGGAGGAAATCATGAGAGATTTTATTTGTAGTAAGTTTAACAAGGTGGGACCATCTGGAATTAGAAAAATAAATGAAAAAACTATTGAGATGGAAGGAGCCGGCAAAAGAATCTACCACTTTGAAGTAGGCAGACCAGACTTTGATACTCCAAAGGTAATTAAAGATGCAACTATTAAGAGCATCGAAGATGGAGATGTTTTTTATACATCAAATTACGGCATTATGCCTCTAAGAGAAGCTGTGGCTGAAAAACTTAGGAATGAAAATAATTTAGACTATACTGCAAAGGAAGTCTTGATAACAGCAGGTGCAACTGAATCAATTTACGATTCTTATTCACTAATCTTAGAAGAAGGCGACGAAATTCTTCTTCCAAATCCATGCTGGCCAAACTACGTTAACACAGCCTACATTATGGGAGCAGTGCCTGTGAGATACAGCCTTGCAGAAGAAAATGACTTCCAAATTGATTTTGATGAACTTGATGGTCTTGTAACAGAAAAAACTAAGGCCATAGTAATTATTAACCCATCAAACCCAATTGGATCTATGTTCACATTAGAAACTTTGGAAAAGCTTGCTGACTTTGCAAAGAAAAAAGACATCTTAGTAATTTCTGATGAAATTTATGAAAAAATTGTCTATCGAAATAAGAAACATATCTCCATGGCATCCCTTGATGGAATGAAGGAAAGGACTATTACAATTAATGGTTTTTCAAAAACTTATTCCATGACAGGCTTCCGTCTTGCTTATGTTGCAGCACCAGAAGAATTTATAAGGGTCCTAAATATTATCCACCAACACAACACTTCTTGTGCAACTTCCTTTGTTCAACATGGGGGCATCACTGCACTTAAGGCAGGAAATGAAGGCTCACAAGAAATGGTTAAGGAATATAAGAGAAGACGTGACTACATTGTTGAAAAAGTTAGCTCTATTGAGGGACTTAGTCTTAACGCTCCTGACGGTGCCTTTTATGCCTTTATTAACATTAAGGGACTTGGAGTTTCTTCAGAAGAATTTTGCAACTACCTTCTTGATGAAGAATGTGTTGCAATAGTTCCAGGAACAGTTTTCGGAAGTGCAGGAGAAGGCTTTGTTAGATTTTCTTACGCATCTTCTTATGATGATATAGTTGAAGGTCTAAATAGGATGGAGAAAGCTTGTAAGCATTTTTTAAATAAGTAAGCAATCGTGATTTTATAATCAGATGAAATAATGAAAAAAGTTTTAATAATTGTATTAAATGTCCTTGTCTTTGCCTTGGCATCAATTTTACTTTCAAGATCTCAAAAAAGTGGAGATTTGATATTAAAATTATTTTATTCAATAGCCCTAGTAAAGGCAGGATTTAATATAGAAAAGACATTAAAAAAAGAGTAGGTTACTCATTGAACCTACTCTATTTTATTTGCATAAGTTTTTAAAAATATTCCAACTACCTTGTGGAAGCGAGCTATGTCAGTTATATAGGCGTAGTCATTGCCGTAAATCTTTTTGATGTTCATGCTTTCTGCTTCTTCGCCTGTGAAGACTCCAAAGGTGTTGATCCCCTTGAGCCTTGTCAAGAGAACTTCCTTTGATGTGTCCATGACAGCTTCTTCGTCCTTGTAATTTTCTCCAGGAGTCTTTGATGCACCAACTATTCCAATGTCGATTTCGTCAAAGGGAAGGCCGTCAGTCAAGACAATTAAAAATCTTCTTGCGTCCCTGTTTTTTGAAACCAGGTGTCGCATAAATTTTATTGCAAGTCCATCTCTATTGGAGCCCGACGGGGAGTACTTGAAGATGTCCTTATTTTTTATTCTGGGGTCATTGTAGTCCCTATATTTTTTTATTACAAGATAATTGTAAAAGTTGTTATAGGAGAAGACCCTGGTTTTTATATTTAGGGAAGTTAGGGCTTCAGCAATAATATAAGTTTCCGTCGCAAGGATTTCCTTCCTATCATTTTGTGAAGCAGAGGAGTCCAAGAGGATGTCTACAAAAATCTCATTGGAGTCCTTCCTGTTAATTTTTTCAAAAATCCTATCTTCATTTAATTCTCTGGTCTTCCAAATTTCTGATGGAACAATTTTTCCAGAAGTTGATTTTAATATCTCATCTTCCGATTCCTTTAGGAGGGAATTTTTTATTACACCGGCTAGTTCTCTTATGGCACGAGAATTTTGCAGCTTGTTATTCTCATAGAAGTGCAAGTTGTCAGAGTAATTTCCCAATTCTTCCTGAGCGTAGTAGGAAGATTTATTTTCAAATTCGCCTACTGGGAAGAAAAATTTTATTTCTTCATGGATGCCTGTTGAAATTTCTTGGGCAATCCTATCAGCAGTGTGTCTTTTTATTTTTTCTATCCCATAGCGTTTGACTAGGGCCTTGTAAATATTTTTGTCTCCAAACTTATTTACGGGAGCATCTTCTATGACGTTAATGTCCCTGAAGTCATCGTTAAAAAATGTAAACTCTGCTGACTCAATGTTGTACCTCTCGAGAAAAGTATTGTCCTTGAAATTTTTTCTCTGGTAGGGAGAATTTTTCTTTGAAGTAGAATTGGATTTAGCTTCTTTCTTGAATTCTTCATAGGACTCTTCTGTGATACTTGAAGGTGTCTCTTTCCTTAAAATTATAAATTTCTCCCAACATCTCCTCTAAGACTTTTTGAACTTTGGGATACTGGCCTCTTTCTTTTCTGATGTAGCCAATTTTAAGTTCTGTTGTCATTATAATTTTTCGTCTATTTAAATTTTTTAAGATTTCCTCGTCATGGTCCTTTTTAAAATCCAAGGTACCTGGTCTTTCCAAAATCATTTCTTTTGAAAAAATATTTTCCAAAACTAATTTTGAAATTTCCCACAAGTCCTTTTTGTTGTTTAAAGAATTTACATACTTCTTGAAGAAGTCGTCAAGGACATAGAAATCTAAATATCTAGCAGCATGACCCATAAGGGCAGCCTCGTAGGAGTCTTCTGGTTTTAGTGAAAAATTAAAAATATCAAAGTCATAGAAGTCTGAAAGGGTCCAAAAAATATTTTTTAGCCTATTTTCATCCTTCAAAGAGATCAGCTCTTTCGATATTTTTTACAAAAAGGGTGTCAATGACATCATTGACAATTTCTTTTTCGTAGGAGTCAAAGGTCTTGTCAACGATACCAAGGTCAAGAGACTCTCTTATGCCAAGACCACGATTCATTAGCTCAATACTTGATAAGAGCCCACGAAGGTCAATGGCCTTTGAAGAAATTTCTGAGTTAAGAGATTTCTCTTGAAGGTCTAAGAATAATCTTGTGAAAATTTTTATGGCATCCTTGTTGAGATTTGTGTTCTCTTTAAATAACTTGGCCAAATCTTCTTCAGTGATAGTTGGCATGTCGATCACCAAAAATCTTGAAACTAAGGCTTCGTTAAGGTCACGAGTACCAATATAGCCGTAGTTCATTGTGGCAATAAATCTTGTTGCGTCGTTTAGCATAAGTCTGTCGTAGCCAGAAATGTCTAAAACTCTTCTGTAGTCAAGAGTGGAGTGGACAACGGAAAGGGCTTCATTCTTTGCCATATTTATTTCATCAAAGACGGCAAAGCCACCTTCCTCTGCAGCTTCATAAACTGGTCCCTTCTTAAGAGTAACTTCGTTGTTTTTAAAGGTATCAGATCCAATTAAACTTGATGGGTCTGATGCAATGTTTAAAGAGACTGTCCAAAGTGGTCTCTTAAAGAGATAGGCCAAGTTTTCTGCCAAAACATTTTTGCCCGTTGCCTTTGGTCCAGAGAGGAGGATGTTGTCGCCAGATAAAATTGCAGCTATGGCCTTCTCCCAAGTTTTTTTGCCGTAATATTTGTATTTTATATTTGGGATTCTATATTCAAAATCCTTATTTAAATCATGTTTTTCTATAAATTCATCTACTCCCTTAAGTAGATCTTCTGAAACGCCTTGTGAAAGTAAAAACTCTCTCATTTCATCACCTCTTGCCTATTATAACAAAAAGTAAAATTATGTGGAGGAAATAAATTTTGTAAAAGGAAGATGTTATTGTTATAATGTAATAAAGTTTGAAGGAGGAATTATTATGGCTTTTACTTCTAAATCACTTATTGCTTTAATTTTAGGTTTTGGAGTTTACATAGGAATTTTTGTACTTATAATCTTGGCAATCCTTGCCCTCATAAAGTATCTTAAAAAATAAAAAAAGGCTTAGTAGCCTTTAAAAATGGAAATATTATGTTATAATATAGATAAAGAGGACACCGTTAATACCCATTCGGGCACAAGCGACGGTCGCCCTACAAGGTTATATTTCTATACCACCAGTAGTTGCGATACAGGTGGTATTTTTATTTCCTAATCTTTTTTATAAAGTGTTAGGATGGCGATTATAAGTGTTAAAATTTTAAGCATAATACTTAGAACTTCATAGTCACTCACGTGTGCCCGAATGGGTATAATTGCACCTCCCAATAATTAAATTGGGCGACCACCTGGCCTGTATTCGAATGGGCGTATGTCCTCATCTACATTATACATATTTTAGAGAATTCTATCAATTTAATAAAATTGAAATGATTAACTAAAAACAAAAAAAGGCTTGCTAGCCTTTAAAAATAGAAATATTGTGTTATAATATAGATAAAGAGGACACCGTTTAAGACGGTTGCTCTAAGTTGATATTTATTTAATACCACTTGTAGTGCAATACAGGTGGTATTTTATTTGTGCTATTTCTTATTTAGAAACAGGGCTAATACAGCAATAATCAAACCAATGAATTTTAGTACAAGACTTAATATTTCAAAATCTGACATTGCAATCACCCCCTTTACCATAAAAGTAAAGAGCAACCACCATCTGTATGTCCTCAACCTTATTATACATATTTTAGAAAATTCCATCAATTCATATTAATTAAATTACTTTAAAGTTCAAAAAGCTTGAACTTATTTTTACTTATGTTATAATAAAAAAAACTAAAAAAGGCGATAATTGAGAATAGTAATTTTAAAAAGTTTTTAAGAGAGCAGGTGGCTGGTGGAAACCTGTAAAGTTTTTAAGATGAATCCACCTCATAGTCTATGTAATTTTAAGTGAACCATTTGGTTAATTAGGGTGGCAACGCGGGTCTCTCGTCCCTTTAGGGATTGAGGGGCTTTTTTTATTTTAAGGGAGGATATATGCTAGACATTAAATTTGTAAGAGAAAACCCAGAAGCAGTCAAAGAAAATATCAAAAAGAAATTCCAAGATGACAAGCTTCCACTAGTTGACGAAGTTATAAAAATTGACGAAGAACTTAGAGCAGCAAAGACTAAGGGCGACAACCTTCGTGCAGAAAAAAACCAAACTTCAAAAGAGATTGGTGGCTTTATGCAAAAGGGAGAAAAGGACAAGGCAGAAGAAGCAAAGAAAAAAGTTGCTGAAATAAATGAAGAGATAACAAATCTTGAAGCTTCTGAAAGAGATCTTGCTGAAGAACTTAAGAAGAGGATGCAAGTTATCCCACAAATGATGGACGAAACAGTGCCAATAGGAAAAGACGACAGCGAAAATGTTGAACTCGAAAGATTTGGCGAACCAGTAATTCCTGACTTTGAAGTTCCTTACCACATTGACATCATGGAAAGCTTTAACGGAATTGACCTTGACTCTGCAAGAAACACATCAGGCGCAGGTTTCTACTATCTAAAGGGAGATATTGCTAGACTTCACTCTGCAATCCTAGCTTATGCAAGAGACTTTATGATTGATCGTGGCTTTGAATACCACATTCCACCATTTATGATTAGATCAGACGTAGTTACTGGCGTTATGAGTTTCGCAGAAATGGAAAACATGATGTACAAGATTGAAGGCGAAGACCTTTATTTAATTGGTACTTCTGAACACTCAATGATTGGTAAATTTATAAACACAATTAATCCAGAAGAAGATATGCCTCTTGCCCTTACTTCATATTCACCTTGCTTTAGAAAAGAAGTTGGAGCTCATGGTATTGAAGAAAGAGGAGTTTACAGGATCCACCAATTTGAAAAACAAGAAATGGTTGTAATTTGTAAGCCAGAAGAATCTAAGGACTGGTATGTAAAATTATGGCAAAACACAGTGGATTTCTTCCGTTCACTAGACATTCCTGTTAGAACTCTTGAATGTTGTTCTGGTGACTTGGCAGACTTAAAGGTTAAGTCTCTTGACGTTGAAGCCTTCTCTCCAAGACAAAATAAATATTTTGAAGTTGGATCATGTTCAAATCTTGGCGATGCCCAAGCAAGAAGACTTAACATCAAACTTCGTGGCAAGGATGGCACATACTTTGCCCACACATTAAACAACACTGTTGTTGCTCCACCAAGAATGTTAATTGCCTTCTTAGAAAACCTACTTCAAGAAGATGGCAGCGTAAGAATTCCTGAACCACTACAAATGTATATGGGCGGAATGACAAAACTTACTCCAAAGAAATAAAAATAACTTATTAATACAATTATTGATTGTTTTAGACAAAGTAATTTGATATAATTTACTCACTTAGGGGAGTAACTTTTAAATTTTCAGTCGTCATTACGGCATTGCCCGGCTGGAAAGCTTATTATTAAGTATGTGAGACCGATGGAAGAGTCGGTCTCTTTTTATATTTTAAAGGAGGAATTATGGAAAAAAATTGGTATAACCAGTCCCCTGACGAAGCCCTAAAAAATCTTTCTACTACGAAAGAAAAGGGCCTAAGTCAAGATGAAGCCAAGACTAGGCTTGAAAAATATGGGGACAATGCTCTTGCAGCAGAAAAGAAAAAATCCTTTGGGGAAAAGCTAAAGGAACAAATCCTTGACCCAATGATTATCATCTTAATTGCAGCAGCCCTTGTATCTGCCTTCAATGGTGAAGCCCTTGATGCAGGAATAATTGTTGCCATTGTAATTGTAAATGCCTTTCTATCAATTTACCAAGAAGGTAGAGCAGAGGAAGCTATTGCAGCTCTGCAAAAGATGTCTTCACCAAAGGCCAAGGTCATAAGAGATGGTGACCACATAGAGGTTGATTCAAATTCACTTGTGCCTGGAGATATTGTGATCCTTGAAACAGGTGATATTATCCCAGCAGACTTAAGACTTCTTGAATCATCAAACCTAAAAATAGACGAATCATCCTTAACTGGTGAATCAGTTCCAGTAGAAAAGGATGCAAGTGTTATTTATGATGGCAAAATGGAAATTGGTGACAGGGAAAACTTGGCTTACTCATCAACTATTGTGTCTTACGGTAGGGGTATGGGACTTGTTGTAGAAACTGGCCACGAAACAGAAATTGGAAAGATTGCAACTTCAATTGCAACAGTTGGAGATGAACAAACTCCCCTCCAAAGAAAACTTGCAAAACTTTCTAAGACTCTTGGTATTTTAGTTCTTGTAATTTGTGGTGTAGTCCTTGGTGTTGGTCTTTTATACAAACATGACTTAAGAGAAATGTTTATGACAGCAATTTCACTTGCAGTAGCAGCAGTGCCAGAAGGACTACCAGCAATTGTAACAATTGTACTTTCAATTGGTATGGGCAAGATGGCAGAAAAAAATGCCATTGTTAAAAAACTTTTGGCAGTAGAAACTCTTGGAACAACTACAGTAATTTGTTCCGACAAGACTGGTACACTTACACAAAACGAAATGACTGTTGTAAAGGTATTTACTGACGGACACGTTTACGATGTTTCAGGAACTGGCTACTCTCCAGAAGGTGACGTAACAAGAAAAGACTCAAAAGTTACTATCGAAGAAGATGAAAACCTAAAAATTCTTTCTTCTATTGCAGCCCTAACTAATGATGCAAAACTACAAGTTAAGGGTGAGGAAGCATCAATTATTGGAGACCCAACTGAAGGTGCCCTTCTTACTTTTGCAGAAAAAGCAGGAAATGGACTTAAGGAACTTTATAGTAACATTGACAGAATTGAAGAAATTCCTTTTGACTCTGACAGAAAGATGATGACGACCTTCCACGACAAAATTTTTGATGACATCACATCCTTCACAAAGGGAGCACCAGACGTTGTTCTTGATAGATGTAGCAAGATCTTAATTGATGGAAAAGAAGTAGACCTTGATGAAAAGTTAAGAGAAGAAGTTTTAGAAAAGAATAGCGAGTTCGCAAGATCTGCCCTAAGATGTCTAGGCTACGCTTACAGAAAACACAGCGACATGCCAAGTGAAGTCACATCAGAAAATATTGAAAAAGACATGGTTTTTGTTGGACTAACAGGTATGATTGACCCATCAAGACCAGAAGCTAAGGCAGCTATAAAAGAATGTAGGACTGCAGGTATAAGACCAATTATGATTACAGGTGACTACCTTGAAACAGGACTAGCTATTGCAAAAGACCTTGGAATTGCAGAACATGATGATGAAGCAATCATGGGTAGGGAACTCAACGAAATGTCTGAAGCAGAAATGAGAGAAATTGTAAAAGAAAAATCTGTCTTCACAAGAGTTTCACCAGAAAATAAGGTACAAATCGTTACAGCCCTAAAACAAAATGGCCACATCACTGCCATGACTGGTGACGGTGTTAACGACGCACCAGCAATTAAAAAGGCAGATATTGGTATTGCTATGGGTATAACAGGTACTGACGTTGCAAAAAATACTGCAGAAGTAATTTTGACAGACGATAACTTTGCAACAATTGTAAATGCAGTTGAAGAAGGAAGAATAATTTATTCTAATATCAAGAAGTTCGTTGCATATTTACTTTCATGTAACTTGGGAGAAGTTTTAATAGTTTTAATTTCAATCCTATTAAACCTTCCAGTGCCACTAATTCCAATTCAATTATTGTGGCTTAACCTTGTTACAGACTCCTTCCCAGCACTTGCACTTGGAGTTGAAAGAGGAGAGGCAGACATAATGAATGAAAAGCCACGTGATCCAGACGAGCCAATCCTTGATACAGAAATAAAAATCACAGTTGCAATTCAATCAATTGCCATAACAGTTGCAACACTTCTTGCATATTTTGTTGGACTAAGATGGTATGGACTTGAATCTGGAATAAATCATGCAAGGACAATGGCATTTTCAGCCCTAATTATTTGTGAACTTCTAAGAGCTTACACAGCAAGATCAATTGACAAGACTGTATTTGAAATTGGAGTATTCACAAATAAGAAATTAGTACTTGCAACTGTATTCTCCTTCTTGCTAATGCTAGTAGTAATTTATGTGCCAGTATTAAACGATGCCTTTGGACTAATGGACTTAGGACCAAAAGAAATTGGCGTTGTACTTGGATCAGCTCTTATCCCACTAGTTGCAGGAGAAATCCAAAAGAAATTAAGATTTAAGAAAAAATAAATTTTAAAAGATAAAATCAAAAGTGTCCTTAGACTCTTATAGTTTAAGGACACTTTTTTTATTTAATATATAGTTTTGTAGAAAGTCTTATTTTTTGAATAAATAAATAATTAGAGAAAAAATAAGACCAAATAAACTATACCCCATTGAGTCTTTTGCTAGACCATACAAAGATATACCAAATATTCTTTCGACACCTGATAATTTATAAAAGATGAAGAAAAGAATTCCTAATATAAAAAATAGCACAGTAATCTTGTAAATATACAATAAGTAAAAATAAATGTCGTCATTTACATCAATTTTTTTATAGTGTTTTAAAATAAATTTTTCAAGCCATAAATTTATTTTTTTCATTTTTACCTCCTATGCATTGAAAACTGTTGTAAATGTGATTGTGATAGTAGCTACATATTTCACACCATAAAATTATCATGAATCTTAAAATCAGTCAACCCATAATTTAATATGAGTAAACCTTTTTTATTATCTCCATATTTAAAGTTACTATAAAAAACTTCCTTAGCGATTATCTAGATAAGTAATATCACTTTGTTTTTCTATAGCACTCAAAATTGGATAGCTTATTATTTCATTTTACATGATAAAAAAATTTTTAACATGCTATAATATTTACTAATTAACTTTAAGGGGGAGAAGATATGATAAAAAATTTAAAAAAAGTTTTTCCAATAACAATTCCAATTTTAATTTCCTTTTTATTTATTGGACTTAGCTTTGGAATATATACATCTTCCTTTGGATATGATTTTTGGATGCCACCATTGACATCAGTTGTAATCTTTTCTGGCTCAATTCAATTTGTAGTCGTTGAAGCCATGCATTCAGGCATGGACATCATGTCATACATCTTAGTGGTTGTCATGATGAACATAAGACACTTCTTTTATGCCCTAACATGTCTTGGAAAATTTAAAGACATGAGTAGGAAGAAAAAAACTTATGCCTACTATGCCCTTTGCGATGAAGCCTACTCAATGATAATGGGAACAAAAGTGCCTAGTGATATGAAGAAGGAAGACTTTTATCTTTCAATTCTTGGTAACTTTATAGATGTTGAAATCCAAGGAATAGATTTTATCTTGACAGCCCTCTTCCTTGTAATATTTTTGAGCCAGTGGAAGCAAGTGGAGGATCACTTCCCAGCCCTTCTTGGGCTTGTGGCTTCGATCTTAGCTTTGATAATCTTTGGAGAGAACTTCATCCTTCCTGCTATGATTATCATCTTACTTGTCCTTTATCTAGCTTATAGGAGGGAAAGAAATGACTGAAATGAAATACATTTTTCTTGCTGGAGGAATAACAATCCTTGCAAGATTCCTCCCAAGAATAATTTTTAGGAACAGAGAACTCCCAGGCTTCATAGCCTATCTTGGAGAAAAGTTGCCCTACTCACTAATGGGACTCTTACTTGTCTTTTGCATAAGAGGAGTTGACTTTACTAGTTCAACTGAAGTTCTACCACTGGGACTTGCTTTCGCAGGGATAATTTTGTCCTTTAAGTTTTTGAAAAACTTTTTGGTCTCAATCTTTCTTGGAACAGGGATATACATGGCATTAATTTATTTTATGTAAAAGACAGGTGAGTGACGAAAAATAAGAAATATAAATTAAAATTTTGAAGAAGAGACTAATTAAATTTAGTCTTTTTTTATTGGGAATTTTTATAAAAATCTTGACAAAAATATTTACCGGGCTTATAGTGTAAATATAAAGTATATACACTTAAAATTAAATTAAGGAGTTGAAGAGATTATGAAAAAAGATTTAAAAATTTTTATTGGCATATCATTTATCATTCCCTACTTAATGGGATTTGCCATTTATTACTGTAAATTACACGAGATAAGCACAAGTATTTATCCCTTATTTCAAATGTTTATTCCATTTTTGGGCGTAATTGCATTATTGCATAAAGAAGATAAAAATATTTTAAAAATTTCTGCCATTAGAATATATTTAGTGACAAGTATTATCTTATTTGCACTTTCAATAATAAATATTTTTAATCAAGAATTTAGCGGATTGTCTGAATTTGTTATTTTAATTTCTGCTATTGCAATGATAATAGCCATCTTCACTATGGACAAAGAGCTTAAAAAGAAACTATCTCTAAACAATCCAAATAAAAAGATGACTCTTTTAATGTGTTTAATTTTTATACTTATATATTTTTTAAGATTATTTATTGGCTGCATTGTAGAAGGAGAAACAAGGGAATTTGTAGAAATCTTTAATCTTCATAGTTTAAAAGTTTTTATATCTATTATTATTTTCTCTTTTTTAAATATTATGCCATTCATTGGTGAAGAATATGGTTGGAGGGCATATTTAGCACCAAGGCTAAAAGAAATTTATGGTTATAAAAAATCTATTCTACTCACAGGTTTTATTTGGGGAATTTGGCACTTGCCACTTAATTTATTTTATTATTCAGATGGAGTTTTGACATCGCAAATTTATTCCATACTTGTACAACTTGTATTCTGCACATTTTTGGGAATATTTTTAACTTATGCTTACAACAAGACAAAGTCAATCTGGGCTCCTGTTATGATTCACTATTTAAACAACAATCTAGCCCTACTATTGGTTACAGATCTTTCTAATTTCTAAAGATATACTTTCTGGACAGCATTATGATTTAAAAGGAACTTTATTTTCAATAGTAGGTTCAATAATATTTTTTGGAATTTTTATTTTTTCAAAATACGTTAAAGATAAAAATCTTTGGGAAAAATCTGTATATGAGAAAGTTAAGAAATCCCAATTTATTTCTAATTTTACAAAATTATAAAAATTATTAAATTATCTTATATAAGTATTGTGTAAAGAAAATAATATATAGGCTTAAAGGTGGTGTGATATGAAAATTATTATTTCAAATGACTCTGGCCTTCCAATTTATGAGCAAATAAAAAATCAAATTAAGGCTCAGATAGTTGCTGGAGACTTAAAAGCTGACGAAGGGCTTCCTGGTATGAGGACTCTTGCCAGCGACTTAAAGGTCTCTGTCATTACAACAAAGCGTGCCTACAATGACTTGGAGCAAGAGGGATATATTTATTCCATGCCAGGCAAGGGTTCCTTTGTAAAGAAATTAAATGAAGAAGTTGTAAGAGAGAATGCTCTTGCAGAGATAGAAAAATATTTAACTGACGCAATGACTGTTGCCAAGGCTGCAGGCATTGACATAGACGAATTGCAAGAAATTTTAAAGACATTAGATGAAGTGGGTGACTTATGAAAACAATAGAAATAAATAATTTGAGAAAAGAATTTAAGGACTTTGACCTTGATATAGAAAATTTAGAAATTCCTGAAGGTGCAGTCCTTGGACTAATTGGGGAGAACGGTGCAGGCAAGACAACGCTACTTAAGTGCATCTTGGACCTATATAGGTATGATGGAGACATAAAAGTTTTTGGAGAAGAGATCCATAAGGAATCCTTTGAGAAAATTGGTGCAGTGATACCTGATTCCTTCTTCAACGATACTTTTAAGATCAAAGACGTTGTTGATATTTTAAAAGTTACCTACAAAAATTTTGATGAAGAAATGTTTTATGACTGTGCAGATAAATTTAAGATGCCAAGGGACAAAAAGTTAAACGAACTCTCTACAGGTAACTTAATGAAGCTAAAAATTATTTCTGCAATTTGTCACGACCCTGACCTCTTGATCCTTGACGAGCCGACTTCAGGCCTCGACCCAGTTATTCGTGATGAGATTATAGGATTTTTGTTTGACTACATCAAGGACGGGGACAAGACAATTTTATTTTCATCTCACATCTTGTCTGATATAGAAAAAATTGCCGACTATATAATTTATATCCACGAGGGAAGACTAATCTTATACGATGAAAAGGACTCTCTAATAGAAAAATATGGAATTTTAAAAACTTCTGAAGAAAATTTAAAAAATTATGGAGACTTCATCTTAAAGACAAGAAAAAATAAATACTCAACAGAAGCCTTGATAAAAAATGTCCAAGTTTTTAAAGAATTTTATCCAAATGAAGTTGTGGACAGAGCAAATGTGGAGGACATAATGATATTTTTATCAAGAGGTGGACAATGAAAGCAGTATTAATAAATGAGTGGAAAATATTTAAGTATTATTTTTTAGCATCAATCCTAGGATTGGTATTAATATTCTTAATTTTTATTAATAATATAGAATCAGATAACAGGTTTTTTATTTATTGTATAGGGATTGTTACTTATACACTGAGAGGTCAAATTATATTTGGTGATAAGTATAGTGATATGGGTAAGTTCCTAACAATGCCAGTTTCTATTAATGACTATGCCCTTGGGAAAATCATCAGGAATATAATAGTTTATATAATAACGTCAATGGCACTTTTAATTACCTTAGCAATTTTTCGAAATAATATAACTGTGGAAATTTTAATAAGATATATATTTTATCTTTTGGCAATTGATTTTAGCTTAATGAGTATCTTCCACGTAATTTTTTCAAGATATCAAAAACCATTTATTTTTATGATTTATATGATATCAGTTTTAATAGTGGGACTTCCAATGCTTAAATACACAAAGTATCTTTTGAATTACAAAATAATTTTTATAATTCTTTCCATAGCCTTACCAGTAATTTCAGTTTTTGTGGATTATAAATTTTCATCAAATCTTTTGAAGGAGAATGAGATAATATGAAAGCAGTTTTATATAATGACTTTAAACTTGTAAGGAATATTGCCCTTCCAATGGTAATTGTTATTGGGGCAATTTTAGCTTTGAGTGTTGTGATTACAGGGGAAAAATCTGAGCAATTTTTTATGCAATGGGCCTTTATTATGGTCTTTACTTTGAGGTCACAAGTTGTTTTTGGAGATAATTTCAAAGATTTTCAAAAGTTCATGACTATGCCAGTATCTATAAGAGATTACTCTCTTGCTAAGATTATAAAAAATCTAATAGTGTTTATTATTACTAGTCTTGTATTTTTAATTGGATTAATTACTAGTGCTGACGAAGACAAACTTATTTTAAGTATGTATGTCAACATCCTAATAGCCCTGGACTTTTTTGCCCTTAGCTTTAGTCACCTTATTTTTACAAAATACAAAAAAGGTTTAGTGGCATTTCTCTATGGTTTATTGATTGTTGGATTTGGTTTAATTTTTGGCTTGCTCTACATGACCAATTATGACATTTTAATTAACTACAGACCGATATTTATAGTGGGATCAATAATAATTTGTATCTTGTCCTTTAGGCTTGACTATAAATATTCTACAAAATACTTGAGGGAGAGAGGGATAGTATGAAAATTTTTTTAAAAAATGATTTTAAAATTAGGAAAAAATTTATTATTGCCTATTTCATATTTATTGTAATGATATTTTCCCTAAAAACTATAGGACTTATGTCAGAGGAATATAGTTTTTTCACAAACAAACCCTTCGTTCTAGTTTACCTATCAGCCATCCTAGTCCACTTCGTCCTATACGTAATATTTAGTGAGGGCATGATGATTGACAAGAGCAAACCCTATTTTTTGTGTATGGGTGTATCGAGACGTGACATAATAAATGTAAAGTTCTTGAAGGTTGCAATAATATTTATTATAGATGGGCTTTTAATGGCTTACATCTTGCAAAATTTTAAATTGCGTGGGGAGGAATTTGAGTTTGGACTTTTTATTTCACTATTTATGATGGCCTATTACCTTATAAACATTCCCATCTATCTTTACTTTGGACAAAATAGTGGAGTGGGAACAATATTTACAAGCTCTCCTGCCTTACTTCCATTTTTAGATAAACTTGGAAAGAATCCCTCAGGCTTTTTCCTAGGCATAATAAAAAAGACAAGTTCTCTAACATTAACTTTATTCTTACTTGCCTTTGTAATAACAATTTATATAATCTCTCGAATAATAGGAGAGAGAAAAGATTATTAGAAAAGAAAGACTTTTGAAGCCCCACTTCAAGAGTCTTTTTTTGATTTAAAAATTATTTTAACAGAAATAAATTCATCATCTTCCTGCCATTTGTCTCCAAATGTGATAGAATTGAAAATGTATTTTATATGAGGAGGAAAAAATGGAAACAAATTCAAGTTTTTTAGAAAAAACTTTTTCTCTCAATGAGAGAAAGACCAATGCCAAGACAGAATTTTTGGCAGGACTTACAACTTTTATGACAATGTCATATATTCTTGTTGTAAATCCAAATATGTTATCTGAAACTGGAATGGACAAGGGTGGAGTTTTCACTGCGAC
>CABQNX010000021.1 GCA_902465645.1 uncultured Peptoniphilus sp. | reverse complement strand
ATCAAATAACCTGAAATTAATTTCAGGTTATGCTTGACTTTTGTTAGCAGGTTTTTATGCAATTAATTATTTTCAAGTCTTTGATAAGTTTTTGTGAGTTTTTAAAAAAGTGTGACCTTGTAAAAGTTTATAGGCTTGTAAAAAATTATGACTTGAGAATTATTTGTGGCTTTGTGATTTTTTTTAAACCTGTAAAAAAATATGACTTAATAATTATTTGTAGCTTTGTGAGTTTTTATAAACTTGTAAAAAATTATGACTTAAGAATTATTTGTGGCTTTGTGAGTTTTTATAGACTTGTAAAAAAATTATGACTTGAGAATTATTTGTGGCTTTGCAAAAACTTATAGGCTTATAAATCTTTATAATTCTAATAAGTATTGTGGCTTTATTAAAGGATTTAAGCCTACAAAAATCATGATATTACAAAGAAATAGGACTTAATATAGAGTGAGAGTCATAGGTAAATAGGGAAGAAAAATTTTAAATAAATTACAATAGAATAATTTTGATAAAATTTATCAAAAACCCTTTACAAATTTTAAATCCTATACTATAATAAAGACAGTTGATGATAGTTAATGTCATTTAACAAAAATTACTTTGATTTTGGGAACCCCATAACTCCTAAGATTAATAATAAAATTATACCAATCTTCACTCTGAAAAGAGAAAATTAAGGCTGCTTCGGCAGTCTTTTTTTGTTGTAGAAATCTTCCCAATTTATTAAAATAAGAAACTAAATAATAAAAATGTCTTCGGATTGTTTGTGGGCTAGTAATTTAAAAAAATTATTGAAAGAGAAAGAATAATTTATAGAAAATAAAAATTAATTTGAAAAAATTAAAAGGGAGGGATTACTCTTTGATAAATAAAAGCGAAGTCAAATAAAGTAATTCACTTCTGGCTAAAAATATAATTTATAAAAAATTCAAAATTGATTTATACAAGCTAAAAAAATTTTAAACTCATAAATAAGAGCTTACAAGTTACAAAATATATTTACATAAAATATACAAAAAGTCCCCAAAATTTAAAGAATAATATATAATTGAAAAATAGAAGGTGATTATGTGTTTAATAAAAATAAATCTAAAGAGGCTGAGTCCTTTGGAATCTATGATCTTTTGATCCAGGGACTCTTTGGACTTTTAATTTGCCTTGCCATGTTCTTCTTGGCACCAGGTGGTGGACTGCCAGGCAAAATAATTAGGGGTCCCCTTGTTATAATTTTAAATATTCTGCCAATTGTACTTACAGGAATTTTCTTCCAGGCTTTACTTGGAAGGAGAAGACCAGCCCTGATTTTAAATTCTCTTATTTACATTGTAATCTTTCTTGTTCACAGGACCAAGGTCTTTTATAGGAATGCACCCCTAAAGTTGTCGGACTTCACCCTTGCTGTTGAGGCTCTTAACATGACATCTAATTCCTATTATCCAGACCTAAAGGGAAGTCTTGCAGCCATTGCTGGAATAGTATTTCTAATTGCCTTGGCCTTTGTCTTTAAGAGTAAAAAGATAAGAGTGAGGGACAGGTTGATATCTATCTTTGTGGTTGTAATTTCATCAGCTATATTACTTTTATTTGTTTATTCAAAGGATGTTATCTACAACAATATTCCAATGGAGGGAAATATTTATAATTCTATTGATCAATTTAATGCCAAGGGATTTAACTATTCTTTTTTACACAAGATAAAAGATTCTTTTATAAGGCCTCCTGAAGGTTATGATGATAAGGAAATAAGAGAAAGAGACGTCCGCGACCAAAGTGAGAATATTGCAGCCGTAAAAAATATGGAAAGGCCAAATATTATTTGGATAATGGGAGAAGCCTTTACGGACTTATCTCAAGACCCTCAATTTAAATTTGAGAAGGGCGATGACCCCAATGAAAATTTTAAAATTTTGCAAGAAAAGTCTGTTTTGCATGGAAGAATTGTAGTCCCTGCTTATATTGGGGGTACAGGAGACACGGAGTTTGATGTCTTGACAGGGGCAATGACAATTAACTGTGCACCTGATAACAATTATGCCTTCAATGCAATTAAAAGGGATGTTGGATCCCTTCCAAATCTTTTAAAATCTATAGGCTACAAGACTATGGGCTTCCACCCTGGCTTTGCCTGGTTCTATGGCAGGCAAGACGTTTATCCAAAGCTTGGACTTGATGACAATATGTTTGTAGAAGATATTAAGGAGCCTCTTATTAAGGGGGGCTACTTAGATGAAAAGCAGTTTACAGAAATTTATAAGGGAAACTTTTTAAAGGCAGTAAATGAATCTGAGGACCCAGTATTTTCCTATGCAGTTGACATCCAAAACCACGGACCTTATGATTTTGGTAAATATGGAGAAGTTTTACCCTTCTCTTGCGATTCACAACTTTCTGAAGAAGTGAAAAATAGTATTGGTTCTTACTTCTTGGGAGTAAAGGCCATGGATATAATGCTAGGTGATATTTACGAGATGATGGAAGGACTTGACGAACCAACTATTATGGTATTTTATGGGGACCACTTACCGGGACTTGGCACAAATCAGTCAGGTTTTGATGAAATTGGTAAGCATCTTACTAATGAAAACTTGGAAAAAGAAATAGAATACTACTCAACTCCTTATATAGTTGTGGCAAATGAAAAGGGAAAGGCTCTTATGAATAGGCAGAAGGTTGAAGTAGAAGATGGCCAACCAGTTTCTTCCAACTATCTTTCTTCCATGGTCCTTGATATGTTAGACTACAATAAGGTGGATAACTTCTTTATCTATAATTCAGAACTTAGGAAGAGACTTCCAATTATTTCAAGAAACTTTATTTATGACGGAAGTGAGGCTTACCCAAGGAGTGAAGTCAAGGGCAATGCTAAGGCTTATTACGACGATTACAGGAGATACCAATACTATAGGATTAACAAGTAGGTGACTTATGGAAAATATTTTAAAATTTGTTGAAGAAATATCTGGTGAACTTGATACTTTAAGAAAGTTTATTTATGACAACCCAGAAATTGGCTTTGAAGAGTACAAGTCTTCAAAGGCCCACATTGATTTATTAGAAAAGCACGGCTTTGAGGTTGAGTGTCCTTATCTTGGATGTGAAACTTCCTTTAAGGCAGTTTACGACTCTAAAAAACCTGGGAGGACAATTTCTTATCTGGCAGAATATGATGCCCTGCCAGGTATTGGTCATGGATGTGGCCACAATATCTTGGGAGCAAGTGCTACTGGAGCAGGGATAGTCTTATCGAAGTTAATTGACGAGTTTGGAGGAAGAGTCATTGTCTTTGGGACTGCTGCAGAAGAAGTTGGTGGGACAAAAATTGAACTTGCAAGATCAGATGAATTAAAGGACGTTGACGTGGCAATAGAAATGCACCCAGGTGATATCAACGCAGTGACTCCTAACTCTCTTGCCCTTGCAACAAGACGTTTTGAATTCTTCGGGAAGACTGCCCATGCTGCCGACACACCTTATGAGGGTGTAAATGCCCTTGATGCCCAAATAGTTTTATTTTCAGCCATCAATGCCCTAAGACAGCAAACTAAAGATGGGTCAAGAATTCATGGAATTATTAAAGATGGAGGCAAGGCTGCCAACATTATTCCTGACTACACTGATTCAAGATTTTATGCGAGAAGCCCTGAGAAAAAATATTTATTAGAGCTTCTAGAAAAAATAGAAGCTTGTGCCAAGGGAGCTGCCCTTGCAACAGGTTGTGAAGTTAAAATTTCTGAATACGAAAAGGGAAATGACAACACAGTTAGAAATCTTGCCTTTAATGAAGTCTTAAAGGAAAAGATGGAAATCTATTTTGATGAAGAGGTTAAGGACATAGAACTACTTACTGGTTCAACTGATGCTGGAGATATTTCTCATGAAGTCCCAACCATTCACGGATACTTTAAAATTATTGAAGAAGGATCTCCTTCTCACACAGTTGAATTTAGGGATGCAACTATGACAGACTACGCCTTTGATCAAATGAAAAAAACTATTGCAGCTATTGTTGAAGTTGGAATTGAAGTTTTACAAAATGATGAAGTTTATAAAAAAATCTCTGAGGAATTTAAAGAAAGTGTAAAATCTGGTAAAATTATCCCTCACAAGTAATTAAATAGCTATAAGGTATTAAAAAACACCTCTCTTCTTGGTATAATGTTTAGGATAGAGGTGTTTTTTTGTGAAAACAGACATAATAAAATTTAAAGGAAATGGAAAAGATAAAGTTTATCTAAAAAAAATAAGCCAAACCTTAAGAGAAGGAGGCCTCGTTGTCCTTCCCACAGAAACAGTTTATGGACTTGGTGGCAATGGACTTAACAAGAGGACTTGTAAAAAAATATATGAAGCCAAGGGTAGGCCTAGCGACAACCCACTAATACTCCACATAGCAGACAACTCACAACTAGATGATTTAGTTGTAGAAGTGCCTGAAGTGGCAAAAAAATGTATTAAAAAATTTTGGCCAGGCCCTCTAACAATAATTTTTAAGAGGTCAGACAGGGTGCCTGATGAAGCAACAGGTGGTCTTGACACAGTTGCCATAAGAGAGCCAAACAACAAGATTGCCCACGACATCTTAAAGTCAGTGGACTTTCCAGTGGCTGCTCCATCAGCAAACTTATCTGGCAGGCCATCACCAACAAAGGTAGAACATGTAATAGAAGATCTTGATGGTCGAGTTGACATAATAGTAGATGGGGGCCACTCTGTTGTTGGAATCGAATCAACAGTCTTAGATGTGACAGTTGATCCACCAATGATTTTAAGACCAGGCAAGATTACTCTTGAAGACCTACAAGAGGTTGATGAAAGAATAACAATTGATTCAGCAACAATTGATTCAGAGTCTCACGAAGTGCCAAAGTCACCAGGGCAAAAGTACAGGCACTATGCCCCAAAGGCTGATGCAACTTGCTTTGGTGGAAGGCTCGATAAGGTCGTAAATGAAATAAAGAAAAACATAGAAGAAAATAAGGACAAGAAAATTGCTGTCCTTGCAACTGATGAAACCTACGATGAATATGAAAACACAGGTGTAAAATTACTTATAAACCTTGGGTCAAGAGACCACTTAGAAGAAGTTGCTACAAATCTTTTTGATGCACTGAGAAGATGTGATGAAGAAGATGTAGACCTAATCTTTGCAGAAGGCTTTGAACTTAGGGGAATGGGACTTAGCATAATGAATAGACTCTTGAAGGCTTGCGGTGGCAAGGTAGTCATGAGGATTTAGGAGGAAATATGAAAATAGGAATTGGTTCAGACCACGCAGGTTTTTATTTAAAAAAAGACCTAATCAAATATCTTGAAGAAAAAAATATTGAAGTAAAAGATCTTGGACCCTTTGATGATGGTAGAGTAGACTATCCAGACTATGGGCACGCTGTTGGTCATGCTGTTATAGATGAAGACCTAGACTTTGGAATAGTAATTTGTGGATCTGGAATTGGAATTTCAATCTCCGCAAATAAGGTCAAGGGAATTAGGGCAGCACTTTGCTCTGAACCTTACTCAGCTAGGCTTGCAAGACGTCACAATGATGCCAATGTCTTGGCTATGGGAGCAAGACTTATAGGCCATGATATGGCAATAGAAATAGTAGACGCCTTCTTAGATGAAGAATTTGAAGGTGGCAGACACATAAATAGAGTAAATAAAATCGAGGAGGACTAAAATGGGATACACTTTAATAAAACACCCACTAATTGATCACAAGATGACAATCTTAAGAAAAAAAGAAACTAGCTCCATGGAGTTTAGACAAGTTGCCAATGAAATAGCAACACTTATGGGTTATGAAGTAACTAGGGACTTAGAAACTGAAGAAATTGAAATAGAAACTCCTATTTGCAAGACTACGGGAAAGGTTATTTCTGGTAAGAAGGTAGGCATAGTTCCAATCCTAAGAGCCGGACTTGGTATGGTAGAAGGACTACTTACAATTATTCCTGCAGCAAGAGTTGGTCACATTGGAATGTATCGTGACCCAGAAACTCACAAGCCAGTTACCTATTATTCAAAACTTCCTAAAGATGTTTCATCAAGACTTATGCTTGTTGTAGACCCAATGCTTGCAACTGGTGGATCACTAATAGAAGCAATTGATGAACTAAAAAGAAATGGTGCAAAAAACATTAAGGCAATAAATCTCTTGGCAGCACCTGAAGGATTAAAGGCAGTTCAAGAAGCCCACCCTGATGTGGAAATCTATCTTGCAGCCCTTGACGAAAAATTAAATGAAGACAAATATATTGTACCTGGCCTAGGAGATGCAGGAGACAGATTATTTGGAACTAAGTAAGAGGTTAATATGTATAAATATATAATTCCTTTTTTGACAGCCTTTATACTGACATTTATTCAAATGCCATTCACTATAAAGCTTGCCAAAAAGAAGGGTTTTTTAGATGTGCCAAAGGATGAGAGACGTGTCCACAAAAAACCTATACCAGTAGGTGGGGGCATTGCCATGGTAATATCTGTGACACTTCTCATGCTTTATTACCTGCCAATAAATAAAAGTTTAGTGATGACTCTTATAGCATCTCTTGTCATAGCCTTATCAGGCCTTTATGACGACAAAGAGGATTTAAGCCCCAAGTTAAAATTTCTTTTTCAAATTTTAGCTGGAGTCTTATTAATACTTGGAGGCATGAAGATTGAATTTGTCACAAACCCCTTTGATTCACATGATGCTCTACTTATTTTAAATATCTTGTCCATACCTGTAACAATATTTTGGGTTTGTGGAATTACTAACACAATAAATCTAATTGATGGATTAGATGGACTGGCATCAGGTGTCTCAATGATATGTGCCATCTCCATGTTTTTTATAACTTACAAGATGGGGAGGTACGAAGTGAGTATGGTCTGCGCCCTTGTGGCAGGAGCATGTCTAGGATTTTTGCCTTTTAACTTTAACCCAGCAAAGATTTTCATGGGAGATACTGGAGCTCTTTACCTAGGATTTATGCTTTCCTATATAAGTATTTCAGGATTTTTAAAACAAGCGGCAATACTAATGATATTTGTGCCAGTTTTAATCTTAGGAGTGCCAGTATTTGACACAGCATTTGCCATGGTAAGGAGAAAACTATCAGGCAAGTCCATGGTGGAAGCCGACAAGGGTCACCTCCACCACAGGCTACTAAAGATGGGACTAAATCAAAGGCAGACTGTTGTAATTCTCTATTCTATATCTGCAATATTTGGAGTTCTTGCAAATTTAATTTCAAGATTCCATTCATCCATAGCCCTTGTGATTTCTCTGGGAGTTCTACTTATAATAATTGCAACGGGAGTGGCAGCAGGTATGTTAAAAAACAAGGAGGAATAAATTGAAGGTATTATTTGTATTTGGTACAAGGCCTGAAGGCATAAAGATGGCACCAATAATAAAGGAAATTCAAAAGAGAAATAAGTTTGAATGCTATACTTGTGTCACAGGTCAACACAGAGAAATGTTGGACCAAGTGCTAGAAATTTTTGATATAGAACCGGATTATGATTTAAATATTTTTAAGAAGGGACAATCCCTAACAGATGTAACAACGAAGACTCTTGAAGGACTTGAAAACATCTTAGATGAATTAAAACCAGACATTTTACTTGTCCAAGGAGATACCACTACAGTTTTTGCTGCAGCCCTAGCAGCCTTTTACAAAAAAATAAAAATTGGCCACGTTGAAGCAGGTTTGAGGTCAGGTAACTTATATTCACCTTATCCAGAAGAAGCCAATAGAAAACTAACTGGAGTAATATCCCACTATCATTTTGCACCAACTGAATCCAACAGGCAAAATTTAATAGAAGAAGGTTATGATGAAAAAAATATTTTCATAACTGGAAACACTGTTATTGATGCTCTAAAGTATTCTGTTAGAGAAGATTTCGTATTTGACGATGAAATTTTGAACGATTTGGATTATAATAAAGATGTAGTGTTACTTACTGCACATAGGAGAGAAAATTGGGGTAAGCCAATGGAAGATATTTTCAAGGCAATAAGACGTGTGGTCTTAGAGAGGGAAAATCTTGAAATTGTATTCCCAAGACATTTAAATCCTATAGTAAGAGATGCTGCTGAAAAGTATTTTGCTGACTTAGATAGGGTTCACTTAATAGAACCACTTTCTTACCTTCCTTTTTCAAACCTAATGGCAAGGGTAAAATTTGTCGTTACTGATTCAGGAGGAGTTCAAGAAGAAGCACCTGCTCTAGGGAAACCCGTTCTAGTTCTTAGAAATGAGACAGAAAGAATGGAGGGAGTAGAAGCTAAAACTGCTAAGCTTGTTGGTACAAAGGAACAAGATGTTTACGAGTCTATAGTTTCTTTACTAGACGATAAGGACCTATATGATGAAATGGCTAAGGCCGTAAACCCATATGGTGACGGTCACGCTGCAGAGAAAATTGTTGATGTACTGGAAGAAATGATTTGATTTTAGGATATTAAATCTACTTAGCATAAGATTTAAGTTAGGGTAATTTTCAGCAAAAGTTGAAATAAGAGAGAAATAATATTTTCACTCGCACAACTTGTACAAATCAAAGGGAGAAATTATTTATTTTAGTGGCTTATGCCACATGGTAGTAATAAGGAGGAAAACATGGAAGATAGAATTGTTATAGCATCAGCTGCAAGAACAGCTGTAGGTAGTTTTGGAGGTCAATTCAAAAACACTTCTGCAGTAGAACTTGGTTCAATTGCTGCAAAAGAAGCACTTAAGAGAGCGAATGTTAAACCTGACATGGTAGACGAAGCTTACATTGGTAACGTACTTCAAGCAGCACAAGGACAAAACGTTGCAAGACAAGTTGTTCTTGGAGCAGGAATTGATATTAAAACACCAGCAGTTACACTTAATATTGTTTGTGGATCAGGACTTCGTGCAGTAAGTTTAGCAGCTCAAGTTATCAAAGCTGGAGATGCTGAAATCGTGCTAGCAGGTGGTACTGAATCAATGTCAATGGCACCATATGCCCTTATGAATGAAAGATGGGGAGCAAGAATGGGCGACAAAAAAGTTGTTGACACAATGATTAAAGACGGTCTTTGGGATGCATTCAACGACTACCACATGGGTATCACAGCTGAGAACGTAGCTGAAAAATACGGCATTACAAGAGAAATGCAAGACGAACTAGCTGCAAGATCTCAAAACAATGCAGAAAAAGCAAGAAACGAAGGAAGATTTAAAGACGAAATTGTTCCTGTAGAAGTTAAAGATAGAAAAGGCAATGTAACTGTAGTTGACACTGATGAACACATTAGAGAAGGAGTAACTGCAGAAGGACTTGCAAAACTTAAACCAGCTTTCAAAAAAGATGGCGGTACAGTTACAGCAGGTAACGCATCTGGAATTAACGATGGTGCAGCTATGCTTGTACTAATGAAAGAATCAAAGGCAAAAGAACTTGGAGTAGAACCTCTTGCATATATTATTTCTTATGCAACAGCAGGTGTTGACCCTAAGATCATGGGTACTGGACCTATCCCTTCATCAACTAAGGCACTTGAAATTGCAGGACTTAAGGCAGAAGACCTTGACCTAATTGAAGCTAACGAAGCTTTCGCTGCTCAAGCATGTGCAGTTAACAAGGAAATGGGCTTTGACATAGATAAAGTTAACGTAAATGGTGGAGCTATTGCTATAGGTCACCCAATTGGAGCAAGTGGTGCTAGAATCTTAATAACTCTATTATTCGAAATGCAAAAGAGAGATTCTAAGAAAGGACTTGCTACACTTTGTATCGGTGGAGGAATGGGAACAGCTCTTATCGTAGGAAGGGACTAATTTAGAATGGATTATAAATTTCTAAAAATAGAAGAAAAACCTAATGGAGTTGTTATTATAACACTTAGTAGAGAAAAGAGCCTAAACGCTCTTAACTCTGCTATGTTAAAAGAACTTCACCACTTCTTCTCAAATGTTGACGAAGATATAAGATGTATAATCATAACAGGAGCAGGTAAATCCTTTGTTGCCGGAGCCGATATAGCAGAAATGGCAAACTTCACAGCTAGTGAAGCCTATGACTTTGCAAAACTTGGTATGGATACATTCATGGAAATTGAAAAATGTAGAGTTCCAGTTATTGCAGCAGTAAATGGCTTTGCCCTTGGTGGTGGATGCGAAATCTCTATCGCTTGTGATATTAGACTTGCATCAACTAAGGCAAAATTTGGTCAACCAGAAGTTGGTCTTGGAATCACACCAGGCTTTGGTGGAACTCAAAGACTTTCAAGGGTAATTGGACCAGGATATGCAAAAGAACTTATCTACACAACAGAAATGATTGGTGCTGACAAGGCTTACCAAATTGGACTTGTAAACCATGTTTACGAACCAGAAGAACTTTTAGATAAGGCTCTTGAAATGGCAAATAAAATTGCATCTCACGCTCCTAAGGCTGTTGAATACGCTAAGCAATCAATTATCAATGGATCACAAACAGACATTGATACAGCTATGCAAATTGAAAAAACTCACTTTGGCCTATGTTTTGCAACTAATGACCAAAAAGAAGGCATGGATGCATTTTTAAACAAGAGAAAATCAGAATTTACAGGGGAATAAAAGAGGGAGATAACAATGAAAATAGCAGTAATTGGATCAGGTACTATGGGAGCAGGAATTGCTCAAGTACTTGCAACTCATCACGAAGTAATAGTTAGAGACATTGCACCAGAAGCATTAGAAAATGCTAAAAATAAAATAACTAAGGGTTATGAAAAAAATGTTTCTAAAGAAAGAATGACTAAAGAAGAAATGGATAAGGCCCTAGCAAATCTTAAATATTCAAGTGATATTGAAGATGTAGTTGACTGTGACCTTATTATTGAAGCAGCTACAGAAAATCCAAAAATCAAAAAAGCTATCTTTACAGAATTATGTGAAAAATGCGATGAAAAAACTGTTCTAGCATCAAACACTTCATCTCTTTCAATAACTGACATTGGTGCAGCTACACAAAGACCTGAAAAAGTAATTGGTATGCACTTCTTCAACCCAGTTCCAGCTATGAAACTTGTTGAAGTAATCTCTGGAAAGAAAACTGATCCTAAAGTTAAGGACATGATTATTGAACTTTCTAAAGAAATTGGCAAGACTCCAGTAGAAGTTGACGAAGCTCCTGGCTTTGTTGTAAATAGAATTTTAATTCCAATGATCAACGAAGCAATTGGTATTTACGCAGAAGGTATTGCATCTGTTGAAGATATTGATACAGCGATGAAACTTGGCGCAAACCACCCAATGGGACCTCTTGCATTAGGAGACCTTGTAGGACTTGACGTTGTTCTTGCAATCATGGAAGTTCTTTATACAGAATTCGGCGATCCAAAGTACAGACCACACACACTTCTTAAGAAGATGGTTAGGGCAGGTCTACTTGGAAGAAAAACTGGCGAAGGATTTTACAAATATTAATAATTTAAAAAAATTAGGGGAAGGCGAGAGCCTTCTCTTTTTTTATAAGGTGATGAGATGAAAAATATAAAGATAAAAAACATTGTTATTACATTTTTAATTCTATCTAGTTTAACTTTATTTTTATTTTTAGGAATGCCAAAAGAAGAGCCTATCACAAAAATCAAAAGTGGATATGGAAGAATTTTTCCAGAGAACATTACATATAAGGAGAAAAAAGGTTTAATCGAATATAAAATAGATTTAAAATTAAATGAAAATAGAATAAAAAAGGATCCGGATTTTGATAAGTATTACGCAGAATATACTGGGACGATAAGACCTGAAGCTTTTACTTTTAAATAATTTTGCACAAAAGTTAACTGACAATAATTTATTAGCAGATATAATATAGTTATAGGAGAATAAGCTAGCTTAATTAATTACTATTAAAAGGAGGAAACTTTATGAAAAGATTTTTTGTTAGTTTTTTAATTTTATTTACATTGATTACGACTCTTGTTTGTCCAGTATTTGCGAATGAAAGCTTATTAGGTTATGAAGATGACACAATGTATGTAAGAGTAGTAAAGTATAGATATGATAGGAGTTTTCCAGCTACTATATCTTATACAGACAGCAGAGCAGGTAGAAAATTTAGAGGTACTTTAAATATTGATTGGAACTCTGTTCGTAGAGAGGACAACAATATGTACAGTGCAATTTATGAAGGAACATTATATGATGTCGGGTATGCAAGCTATGCGTTGGTTTACTAAAAATAAAAAAATATTAATTTTAGCTGCATTTGTTTGTTTAGCTGTATTGTTTTTATTTAATGGCTTTAAAGGAGAAATGGAAGTTACAAGTGTAAAGAGAAGATATGATGCCTACAGTTTTCCTGAATACATTACTTACCAGACTAACAAAGGATTGGTAAGATACAGAGGAGATTTAAAGTTCAATTCAGACTCAGTTAAAATGGACAAAAATATTTATTATGGTGAATATTCAGGTGTAGTAGAAAAAGATGGATATACTTTTTTAAAATAATTAACTTTACAAAAGGTTCTATTAATTTAGGACCTTTTAATTTTTAATGTATAATAAACTTGTAAAGCAAAATTTGAAGGAGGGGAATATGACTAGGGACAAAAAATTTTTGAGGGCAAGTATTTTAATAGCCTATGTTTTTATAGGGCTTTACATATTATTTTATTCTGCAAAAATTTATAAGCTTAGAGATTTTAGTGGAATGTATTTTTTATTCTCCCTAAGCTTTTTAAATAATATTTCTCTTTTAACTTTTTTATTAGCTGATAACAAAAAAATTATCTTCGATCACAGCTCTTTAGTAGTTTTATTTTCATTATGGATTTTGCTTGATTATATCTTCCTTTACAAATACAAAATAAATTTTAAATATACTTATGAAGTTAGCCTAGGATTTACTTATCTTTTGATTTTTTCTAATTTATATATATTTCTAGATTGTGTAAAAGAGATTAAATGGAGATATATAAACTATCTTGCTTGTAGTATCTTGCTATTTTCTTTTATTTTAAATTATTTTAATAATCCACTTCACATAAATATATTAAAATTTTTAAGAATTGCAATAACTTTATTTCCTATTATTATTGTTTTTACATATAGAAGGCAAATAAAAAAATATAGCCGTAAATTGTTATTAAATGTATTTCTTATAAGTTTTATTTATTTGATGTTTTTCGTGATAACTTATTTCATACCAGTTTTTGATTACATTTATCTTAGAGAATTCATAATCTTGTTTGTGGCTGAACTTTCAATTTTAATTTTTATAATTTCTATGGAAAGTAATTTGAAAAAGATAATTTTGAATTTTTATTCTAATCCCTTATATTTTATATTCATTGTAAGTTCTACTATAATTTTTGAGAATTTTATAAAAAATTATAGCTTAGCAATACTTTTTGCCCTAATTTTTTTCTTAAATATGATAAATATTGAAATGATAATAAAGTTAAGAAAAATTGAAAACAATAATTCTTCCTATGAAAAATTTTTATTTAACAACAAGATGGCAAAAGATTTATCAGATAATATTGAGAAAAGGAGCCTGAGTTTTTTACACGATGATATTTTGCAAGATATAATTTTATCTGAAAAATTTTTAGAGGATGGACCAAAAAATATAAATAGATCTATAGAGATCCACAAAAACTTGATTAAAAAAATCAGGCTTAAAATAAATTTAATAAATCCAATTTTTAAGGATGAATTAAATCATTATGAGATTTATAGTGAACTTATGAACTCTTTAAAAAATATGTATGCAAGTGATAAACATATTGAATTTTATTGCGACCAAAATATCTTCATGCCAAGACCTTACGACAGGATAGTTTACAAGTTTATTCACGAAATCATTACTAATTTTTATAAGCATTCTAAGGGTTATTTTTCAGAACTAAATTTAAAAATAGAAGATGATATTATATTTATAGATATTAAAAATTTTGGAGATTATTTAGATGAAAATTACAATAAATCAAATCATTCAGGTATTAATTTTATAGAAGAAACCTTAAATATTTATGGGGGAGACTTACTTGTTAAAAATAACTTCACAGATGATTTAAGAGATGAAGCTTATGTAGAATTTGTTATCAGGCTGCCAATTCAAGAGGAGATTGTGAATGAGAATTTTATTAATAGAAGATCATAAGATGATGGCAACATCTTTAAAGGAATTTTTAGAGAAAGACGATTTTTTTAAGATTGATCTATTAAAAGATTTAAAAAAAATAGAGGATATTAAATTTTTAAAAAATTATGACATTTTAATTATTGATATTAATTTAAAAGGTTTTGAAGATTCTTTAAATGGCTTGGACTTAGCGGAAAAAATTTTAAAGTTAGATAAGACTATAAAAATAGTAATTTTATCTGGATATGATTTACTTTTTTATAGTGAAAGAGCGAAAAGTATTGGAGCCTATGCTTTTATTTCAAAAGAAGAAGATATGGAGAGTCTAAAAAAGAAGTTAAAAGCAATTTATAAGAATAATAAAAAGTTTTTTAAGAATAAGAAAAATTTAGAAAGTTTGACGGATAAAGAAGTGGAAATAGTTCAGCTTTATTGTTCGGGTTTGAATAGGAGTCAAGTTGCAAAGGAGCTTTTTATTTCAGAAAGATCACTTGCAGTTATGTTAAATAGAATTTATCAAAAACTTTATATTAACAATTATCAAGAACTTATGAAAAAAGCTATTGATCTTGGATTAATTGACTCTTTTTAAGATTCTTATAAAACAACTTCTATCTTAATGAGCTTATATAAAGTTTTTTGTGATTATATAATTTATATGACTTTATTAATTGGTTTATTTTATAATTTCACTATTAAGCTGTCTTTTATTTAGGAATAAACATTATTTTAAAATAATTTAATAAAAATTTTTAGAATATTCCCTAGCAAGTTAGCTAGGGATTTTTTGTAATGAGTTTAAAAAAATTTATCTTCTTAGAATTTTTAATATAGATATTTATTTTAATTTAAAATTTTGGAGCATAACAATTGAACCTTAATTCCATTTAAAGATGCAATGATATCTTATTTATTTTTAATTAAATATTAGAAAAGTTACTTCCTTTAAATTAAAACATAAAAAACCTGAAAAAAATGAATTAATTCTAATAACTTAATATAAACATCTTTAAATTTATCTCCTTTTGTAGTAAAATATAAATAAATTGAACGATGTTCAGAAATATTTTACTTAGAAATATAGGGGAGGTTAATTTATGAAAGTTAATTATAAAGAAAAAAATAATGAAGATATAATGACTCCAAGTGAAGGAAATACAGGCGAAAAGAAATCTTTTAGAGAAAATCTAAAAGATAAGAGGGATGAAAAATTATTTACATCTGCTCTTAATCTTGCCTACAAGAGGGTAAAGAAGGATCCTCAAAAGGGAATGCTTGAAGTTGTAAATGTCTTTGACCAATTTATGATGCCATCATCAAAAGAAGAGAACACAGCAAAAGCTGGACTTGAAAGGGTTAGAAATGAATTAAAAGATGAAAATTCAAAGTGGGTTTCCTTTGGTAGAGACATTGTAAATGGCATTGACGAAAATATTGTAAAGACTTCTGTAAAAAACGTAGGTTACAATGCTGCATACAAGGGAAATTCTTTGAGGAACAAACTTCAAAAAGAATACAATTGCAACATTCCGTGGACAATATTATTTGACCCAACTTCTGCCTGCAACTTAAAGTGTACTGGCTGCTGGGCTGCTGAATATGGTCACAAAAACAATTTAACTTATGAAGAAATGGCAAGCATCGTAAGACAAGGCAACGAGCTGGGAACTTATTTCTTTATCTTAACTGGTGGAGAACCACTTGTTAGGAAAGATGATGTCATAAAGCTTGCAAAAGAATTTAATGATTCTGCCTTCCACGTTTTTACAAATGGAACTTTAATTGATGAAGAATTTTGTAAAGAAGTTAAGGAAGCTGGAAATATTTCCTTTGCCCTAAGTATTGAAGGTACAGAAGAATCAACAGACTTTAGAAGGGGAGACGGAGTTTTCAAAAAAGTTATGAAAGCCATGGACCTAATGAAGGAAAACAAACTTCTTTACGGAGCTTCTATTTGCTACACAAGTAAGAACTACGAGTATGTGACAGACGATGAATTTATAAAAATGCTTGTAGACCATGGATGTAGACTTGCTTGGTACTTCCACTACATGCCTGTTGGAAAGGGAGCAGACACAAGCCTTCTTCTTGACCCTGACCAAAGAGAATATGTCTACCACAAGGTTAGGGAAATTAGGTCAGCTGAATACCCTCAAAATATTTTTACAATTGATTTCCAAAATGATGGGGAATTCATCAATGGTTGTATAGCTGGTGGTAAAAACTACTTCCACATTAACTCTCTAGGTGACATGGAGCCTTGCGTCTTCATCCACTATTCTGACTCAAACATCAGGGAAAAAACTATTAAAGAATGTCTAATGAGTCCATTATTCATGGGCTTCCACGACAATCAACCTTTTAATAAAAACTTATTAAAGCCATGTCCAATGCTTGAAAACCCTGGAAGACTTACTAAGATAGTTAATGATTCTGGTGCAAGAAACACTGACATGATTGAACCAGAAAGTGTTGAAGAATTACAAGAAAAGACTACACCATATGCTATGAATTGGAATAAGAAGGCCAACGAGCTTTGGAATGCTTCAAGAGAAAAGGCAGAAGCTTTTAAATAATAATTAAATTTTTATAAATTAAAATTTATAAGCTTATAAAATATTGCAAAGTCATAAAATATTGTGACCCTATAAAATATTGTAAAGTCATAAAATATTGTGACCCTATAAAATATTGTAAAGTCATAAAATAAATAAAAAAATTGGAGGACTGCGACGTCCTCCTTTTTTGTTAGGGTTAATAATATTTTTAATTTTTATAAATTGTTTTCTACTTATAATTTCTTTTCAAGTAAATTATATAAGTTTTTCTTCCTAATAAACAAGCTTTTAGGATTTTATTTTAATGAATTATAGGATTTCTAACATTTCTCTTATGGAATTAATCTTGTAAGTTGCATCTTTGCCTTCGTCTTCTGGTCCGAAACCATAGGTACAGAAGATGCTCCTTAAATTATTTTTGTGGGCTGCGGCCATATCGTGGTGTCTGTCGCCAACAAAGATAATCTCTTCTTTTAGGTTTTTTCTCTCTTGTCTTATGATTTCGTCCTTAGGGATAAAGTCAAAAGTTTCTGCTGCGTAATATTTCTTGAAATATTTTTTTATTCCATAGATATCAAGGGCTTGGTCCAGGTAGGACTCGCGACAGTTGGATAGGATGTAGAGGTCGTAGGTCTTTGAAAGCTTCTCCAAGACTTCTTCTGTCCCATCATAGAGCTTTCCAAGCTTATTTTTTATATTTTCGTCCATCTTCTGACCAACATGGGTCATGACTTCTATCTTAAAGTCTTCATCAGCGTCTTTTGCCAAAAGGTCGTAGGCAAAGTTTGGTTTCTCGCCCAAAAATCTTTTTACATTGTCTTCAGAAAGTTTAAAGTCTTTTGCATAACCATGGTCCTTTAAGATCTTAACTCCTTCTGAAAAGGCAGGGTAGTAAATCTTTATGGTGTCGTGGAGGGTTCCGTCAAAGTCAAAAATTATGCTTTTGACATTTTTAAGTTCTTCCCTTATAGATTGTTTATCCACGAATCTCACCAAGTAGGTTTGCCATTTCAATAGCAGCTGTTGCAGCATCGAAGCCCTTGTTGCCAGCCTTTGTACCAGCTCTTTCAATGGCTTGTTCAATATTTTCTGTTGTGATAACTCCAAAGATAATTGGCACTCCAGTTTCAAGTGAAGATGAAGCAATTCCCTTGGCAACTTCAGCTGATACAAGTTCGTAGTGGGTAGTTGCGCCCCTAATAACTGCACCTAGGGCAATGACTGCGTCGTACTTTTTGCTTTGGGCAAGAGCCTTGGCAGCTAGTGGGATTTCAAAAGATCCTGGAACCCAGATAACTTCGATTTCATCGTCAGTAACTCCATGCCTCTTTAGACCGTCAAGACAGCCGTCTAATAATTTTGAAACTATAAACTCGTTAAATCTTGCTAAAACTATTGCGTATTTCTTTCCTTGTGATTGTAAATTTGCACTGTAAACTTTCATATTTCCTCCAATTTTTAAAAATTTTATAAAATAAATTAATCTTCTTTCTTAAATTCTGATAAGATGTGGTTCATCTTTTCTGCCTTAGTTCTCAAATAAAACTCGTCGTGTTTTGTTGAGTGAATTTCTATTGGCACTCTTTCTTTTATCTTCATGCCAAATTCTTGAAGTGAATAAACCTTGTCTGGATTGTTTGTGAGAAGTCTTAGTTCTTTAACTCCAAGGTCTTCAAGGATTTGTGCTCCTGTTGAATAGTCTCTTGCATCTTCTGGGAAACCTAGAGCCAAGTTAGCCTCAACTGTGTCCATGCCTTGGTCTTGAAGGGCATAGGCCTTGATCTTATTTACAAGTCCAATTCCACGGCCTTCTTGACGCATGTATAAGAGAATACCTCTTCCTTCCTTGTCGATTTGATTCATGGCAAGGTGAAGTTGGTTGCCACAGTCACATCTTGATGAGCCAAAGCAGTCGCCAGTTAAACATTCAGAGTGAACTCTTGTTAGGACGTCCATTCCGTCGCCGATTTCTCCCTTAACAAGGGCTATGTGGTGTTCGCCAGTTACTCTGTCGATGTAGGCATGGGCCCTAAAGTCTCCAAACTTTGTAGGAAGTTTTGCTTCTGCAACTTTTTCTACGATTTTTTCATGTCTCTTCCTATAAAGAAGGAGCTCTTCAGTTGTTGTAATCTTCATGTCAAGTTCTTGTGCCAGTTTAAATAGGTCTTCGCCACGCATCATGTGACCATCATCTTGCATGATTTCACAGCAAAGTCCCACTTCCTTAAGACCGGCAATTTTCAAAAGATCAACAGTTGCTTCAGTGTGACCACGTCTTACAAAGATTCCATCTTTCTTTGCCACAAGGGGGAACATGTGGCCAGGTCTTCTAAAGTCCTCTGGCTTTGCATCATCTTCTGCAAGCTTGTTGGCAGTTAGGGCTCTTTCCCAAGCAGAAATCCCAGTAGTCGTGTCCACGTGGTCAACGGAAACTGTAAAAGCAGTTTCGTGGTTGTCAGTGTTGTCTGCAACCATTTGTTTTAATTTTAATTTTTCGGCGTATTCCTTTGACATTGGCATACAGATTAGGCCCTTGGCAAGGGAAGCCATAGTGTTTAGACTTTCTCCTGTGGCAAACTCTGCTGCCTGGATCATGTCGCCTTCGTTTTCTCTATCTGGTTCGTCAGTTACTATGACAATTTCGCCCTTTTTAAGAGCTTCAACAACTTCTTCAATAGAATTAACTTTCATTTTATCTCCTCTCAAAAACCATTTTCTAATAAAAATGATTTAGTAATTTTGCTTTCTGTTTTTGTATTTACAAAATTGTAGACATAGCGACCAATTATATCTGTCTCTATATTAATCATGTCTCCAACTTTTTTATTTATTAAATTGGTGTCCCTAATAGTTGTTGGAATAATTGAAACTTCAAAATATTTTTCTCCAACCTTTGAGACAGTAAGACTTATACCGTCAAGGGCAATAGACCCCTTGGGGGCAATGTACTTAAAATTGTCTGAGTCAAACTTTATCCTGTAGACAATTTCATTGCCATGGTTGAGGATAGAAATTATCTCGCCAAGTCCATCAACATGGCCTTGGACTATGTGGCCGTCAAGTCTCTTTGAAGGACTGAGGGCTCTTTCGAGATTTAGTTTTTCTCCTCTTTTTAAATTTTTAAAAGTCGTAGAATTTATTGTCTCAACCATAACATCTGCCTTGTAAAAGTCTTGGCCCAGTTCTGTGACAGTTAGGCAAACTCCATTTGTTGCAATAGAGTCGCCTCTCTTTGTGCCCTCTAAAACTTTGCTGCAAGAAATTCTTAGGCTGTAGAGGTCACTTTCTCTTTTAATGTCACTAAGGCTACCAATTTCTTCTATAATTCCTGTGAAAATTTTAATCACACCTTCCAGTGACTAGTATGTCATCAAATAATTTTTCGGACTTCATGTCCTTAATCCTTATTGCACCCTTTAGTTCATCAATTTCGAGATTTCCTATAGCAGGGATTCCCTTGGACCCAAGTAGGATTGGAGCAATGAAGAAGTAAAATTTATCAACTAATTTATTTTTTAGCATTTCTGCATTTAAGGTCCTTCCACCTTCAAGCAGGATGGAGGAGATGTCGTAGTCCTTTAACTTTTCCATTAAATCTTTAAGGTCAACCTTCTTGTCCTTGTCTTTACAAATTAGGACTTCAACATTTTTCATAGCCTTTAATTTTTCTAGCTTTTCTTTGTCGCAAGCTTCTGTTGTTGCTATGATACAGATTGACTCTAAGTCGTCTCTTAGGACCTTGGCATCAAGGGGAATCCTCAAGCTTGAATCTGTGATGATCCTTATGGGATTATTTTTATATTTGCCATGGCGGGTGTTAAGAGTAGGGTCATCTGCAAGTACTGTTCCAATCCCAACCATAATTGCATCAAGTTGGCCCCTGAGTTCGTGACCATGAGCTCTTGAAAATTCTGAAGTTATCCATTGGGACTCTCCAGTCTCTGTTGCAATTTTTCCATCAAGGGACATGCCAGCCTTTAGGACAACAAAGGGTCTCTTGTTTTTTAAGTAAGTGAAGAATCTCTCATTTAGGTTTAAACATTCTTCTTCGCAAAGACCTTCTGTGACAGAAATACCTGCATCTTCTAAAATTTTTATTCCCCTGCCAGAAACTTTTTCAAAGGGGTCGGCTGTTCCAATGACAACTCTCCTTATTCCTTCTTTTACAATTCTCTCAGCACAGGGAGGAGTCTTCCCATAATGGGAGCAGGGTTCAAGGTTTACATATAAAGTTGCACCTCTTATGTCTTCGCCACGAGACTTGGCATCTAAAATTGCATTTACTTCTGCATGGTTGTCGCCAAACTTTAGGTGGGCACCTTGGCCAATTATCTTGTCATCTTTTACAATCACGCAGCCAACAAGAGGGTTGGTCTTTGTTTTGCCTGTTCCTTCTCTTGCAATTTCAAGGGCACGTTCCATGTAAAAGATATCGTTAAAATCTTCTAAATACATTAAATCACCTATAAAAAAAGAGCCCATGCAGGGCTCTAAAATTCAAAAAATTATCTTCTTTCATCCAGACTATACTGTCGGTATTGGAATTGCACCAATTCAGCT
>CABQNX010000020.1 GCA_902465645.1 uncultured Peptoniphilus sp. | reverse complement strand
ACTTTCTCGTGGACTTGGGTCTTCAGCTTCCTGCATAGTCATGGGGATCATGGCAGCCTTTGATGTCATGAAGAGAGACTTTGACAAGAAGGAAATTTTGAAACTTGCAACAAAGATGGAAGGCCACCCAGACAATGTGGCTCCAGCGATTTTTGGCAATGCTGTGGCATCAATCTTAAAGGATGAACAGGTTTACCTAGAAAAATTTGAAATTTCAAATAATTTTAAATTCTTGTCAATAATTCCTGACTTCAAACTTCCAACAAAAGAAGCAAGAGATGCCTTGCCAAAGACTTACTCAAAGGAAGATGCTGTCTTTAACCTTTCAAGACTTTCAATGTTAATCTTGTCATTAATCTCTGGTAATGAAGAAAATCTAAGGGTTGCCCTTGATGATAAAATTCACGAGCCTTACAGGTTAAGTCTAATTCCAGAAATCGACGAGATTGAAAAAATTATTGATGATTCAGAAGCCCTTGGCCACTACCTAAGTGGTGCCGGCTCAACTATTATGGTGGTCTTAAAGGCAAGCGACAAAACATCAGAAGACCAAATCAAAAATAAATTAGATAAACTTTCAAATTCTTATGAAGTAAGACTTCTTGATATCGATGAGAAGGGCGCCTTCATAATTTAAATTTTATTTTTACAAAAGTTTATAAATAAAAATTTTAAAAGCAAGGCCGCATTGTCGACCTTGCTCTTTATTTATATGACAATTTCTGGTAAAATAATTCTAAATTATTTTTAAAAAATGTGAAAGGAGCACTCATGAAAAATTTTAAGGTCAGAGACCTTGTCATCACTTCACTATTTATTGCACTTGTATATGTATTCACTTGGTTGGTAAAAATCCAACTACCCTTCTCCCCCAACGGAGGCCTGATTCACTTGGGCAATGTCCCCTTCTTCTTGGCTGCCATATTTTTTGACAAGAGAGTGGGCATGACAGCAGGAGCTCTTGGCATGGGCCTCTTTGATTTAACAAGTGGATGGGTTCTTTGGTCACCAATGACTGTGATCTCAGCCCTAATCATGGGCTACATCTTAAACAAGATGAACTACAAGAAGCACACTCTTAAAAGTTTAATTTCATCTTTTATACTTGTTGCCATAGTAAAAGTTGTGGTTTATTACATAGGAGAAATTTTTATCTTGTCTTCACTTGTTGCACCCCTTGCATCAATACCAGGCAACCTAATTCAAATTGCAGTTTCATCTGTCATAGTCCTTGTAGTTTTTAAACCCATGGAAAAAGTTTTTAACAACATAAGATAAAAGATCCAATAAAAAAGATAGCTAGATTAAATTTTCTAGCTATCTTTCTTTTTTTATAAAATTTTCTTTTAGTCTCTATAATCGATTTTAAAATAATCCAAATAAGTTTTAAACCTATCTTGTGCTGAAAGACAAGTTTCAACTAAGAATCCTCTTTCTTTTCTGTATTCTGCAAGCCCCCTATAATAAAAAAATTTTAAGTCTTCGCTAATTATAAAGGGAACAAAGTCATGCTTGAGACACTCTTTAAAAATAATAAGCCTTCCGACTCTACCATTCCCATCTTGGAAGGGATGAATTTTTTCAAACTTATAGTGAAAATCAATTATATCTTCAAGTCTTTTCTCTTTCTTCTCATTGTAAGAATCTAGAAGTTTTTTCATTTCATGTGGAACATCTTCAGGCGAAGTCGTTTCATTTCCACCAACTTCATTTGGATAAGCCTTATAATCTCCAACCCTAAACCAATCTAGCTTGGAGTCACTTGTGCCAGCTTTTAAAGCCTTGTGAAGATCTTTTATATGAGCTTCTGCCAATTCTTCGTCATAGTAATCTATGACCTTATCAATTGATTGAAAATGATTTAAGGTTTCTATAATATCATCGACATTTACTGATTCATTGACACCAAGGGTGTTGGTTTCAAATATCATCCTAGTTTGGTCTTCAGTCAACTTGCTTCCTTCTATGTGATTGGAGTTGTAAGTGAATTCAACTTGGAGTTTGTGATATATTCCACCACTTATTTTATTGTTTTTTTCATATTTTAAAACGTCTAATAATTTTCTACTCATAGGATCCTTACATTCCTTTAATTAATAATCACTAACCAATCGGACAAAATATCAAATAGATTTAAACTATTTTAAAAGATATAAACAAATTTAATCTAAAAATTATCTTGGATTATAATTTCCCTATTTTTATTTATGTCCTCGGCCTTCTTTAGCATTCTCTCAAGGTCTTCCTCGTCAAAATTATATACAGCATTACAGAAGTAGCAATTTACTTCTGCCTTCTTGTCTTCTTCTAGGATTTGTTTAATTTCTTGTGGTCCAACTGAGACTATTGCATCTTCAACTTTATCACGAGAACAGTTGCACTTGTACTCAATTTCTCTCTTTTCAAGAACCTTGTAGTTCATGCCTTCCATTAAAATTTCAATTAATTTTTCTGCATCGTGGTACTCATCAATCACTGAAGTTACGTTGTTTAGCTTTTTCAAGTTTTCTTCTAGTTTTGCAATCTCTTCTTCCCTACAATCTGGCATTAGTTGAACTATAAAGCCACCTGCTGCCTTGATTGAATAGTCAACATCAACAAGGACTCCAAGGCCAACTGCTGATGGAACTTGGTCTGATTGCAAGAAATAAACTGCAAGGTCTTCTGCAATCTCTCCACTTGTCAGGTTAACTGTTCCTGTGTAAGGCTTCTTCATTCCAACGTCCATTGTCATAGTTAGGGTTCCTTGGCCAACGGCTCCAGCAACGTCAATCTTTCCGTCAGTCTCCCTTATTGGAAGGTCGGCTCCTGGTCTTGCAACATATCCCTTTACATAGCCGTCGTTTTTACAAGTTGCAACAATTGGACCTGCTGGACCATCTCCGTTTATGGAAATAGTTACTGAATCCTTTTCATTTTTTTGCCATGATCCAATAATTGCTGTTGCAGTTAAAAGCCTTCCCAGGGCTGCTGCAGTTGTCTTTGATAGTTTGTGAATCTTTGCTGCCTCTTCAACTACGTCAGTTGTTATGGCAGCAGAAATTTTTATAGTTTCTGTTTCATCTATTGCTCTTAAAATATATCCCAAATTTACCTCCTTGCGGCTATTGTGTATCTAGAAGTTTCATCACTTGCTTCTTTAAAGTCATAGTCATCATAAACTTCTATATCACAAAATCCAATTTCTTCTAAAATATTTTTCACATAAGAAAGGTCATAGGCCCTCTCTAGGTGTTCTTCGTAAAATCTCTTGTAATTATTGTCTTCAGTGTTTCTGAAAAAATTAACTCCGTAAGTGTTGAGTTTTGATTCTTCATCAAAAATATTTTCCCAAATATAGAAGACATCTTCAACTTCGTCAACAGTTACAGGGTCAATGTTCTTAAACTTGTACTCTGTGTTTAAGTCAAAGATAAAAATCCCACCCTCATTTAAGTGGTCATAGGCTGATTTTAGGGCAGCCTCAAAGTCTTCCCTTTCTATTAAATAATTTAAGCTGTCACCAATTGAGACTATGGCGTCATAAGCCCCAGGGGCAGAAAAACCTGCCATGTTTTGCTTAAAAAGTCTTAAGTTCCTGCTTCTAAACTTATTTTCACAAACTGCCAACATGTCCTCTGAAAGGTCAAAGGCATGGACCTTGTAGTCCTTAACTAACTTTTCTGTGAGACCTCCAGTCCCACAAGCCATTTCTAAAATTAAGTCAGCTTCTAGAGATTTTTTCCCTAGAAGCTCCCCTATAAATTTATAAATTTTTTCGTAGTCAAGGTCATACATGAGCTTGTCGTAAAAATAAGCAAAATCTCCGTACATCATGATCTAGATTCAAGCTCCTTTAAAATTTCTTGTAAGACCCTAGTGGAGTTTTCGTGGATGACTACATCGGCACGCCTATCCATAGGTGTTGGGTCGTTGTTTATTATAATCAAGTGGTCCACATAGTTTGGCAAGAAATTTACTGGTGAAACTGTAAGGGATGAGCCAACGACAATTAAGGTTTCTGTGGAGTCAAGTTCCCTTGCTCCCCTTTCAAAATCATCTGGCATCATGTCGCCAAACATCACAACGTTAGGTCTAATCACTCCGCCACATTCATCACACTTAGGTGGAATTTCTCCAGCTTCAACCTTTTCTCTCATTACAGTAAAAGGATATTCCTTACCACACTTCATGCAGTGGGTTCCACGAGTTTCTCCGTGAACTTCGTAAATATTTTTAGACCCTGCCTTGGCATGAAGGTTATCAATATTTTGTGTGATTATACCAGCAAGATAACCTTCCTCTTCCATCTTGGCAAGAGCCTTGTGGCCTCCGTTTGGTTCTTGGTCATTTAAGTCTTCTAAGATCTTGTAGCCTTCCTTGTAAAAAATTTCTGGATGGTTTAAAAGTCTGTCCTTGGAAAGGGCAAGGGCCGGGTCCATCTTGGAATAATATCCAGATGATGACCTGAAGTCAGGAATACCTGAATCTGTAGAAATACCTGCGCCAGTTAGGGCAAAAACTTTCTTTGATTTTAAAATTAAATCTGCTGCTTCTCTAATCTTATCCATATCCTATCTCCTTAAAAAACAATATAGTGATAGATGAAATACAAAATCACAAGGGCAATGAGGGGGACGAAATTAAATAAGTCAATGGCCTCCACGTCCCTATATCTTATCTTAACTTGACCTTCAGACTTGTTCTCCTCCTTCAAACTTTTCATAATAAACCTGCCAAGGATTATTGAAAAAATTGAAAGGACAACTAGAATTATAATTATTGAAAGCTCAAGAGATCCTATCTCACGAGAAAACTTCGTCTGCCTCAAAAAGTTAAAGACCCTTTCGTTTACATACCTTGCCGACAAAACTGCAAGGACATTGTTGACAAAGTGGGCCAAGATGGCAGGCAAAATTGAACCTGTGACTTCAATTAAACTTGCAAATAAAAGTCCCAACAAGAAAGGGGCTATAAAATTTTGGATGTCAAAGTGGAAGAGGGCAAAGACGAGGGCCGATACCACTATGGCAAACCTCTCTCCATAGACATTGTAGGCATTGGTAAGAGTTCCTCTGAAAAAAACTTCTTCACAAATTGCCGGCACAAGACACATGAAAATCAAATAATTAAAAATTGGAACATTTTGTAGCATTAGCTCCATGGGAAAATTTTTGTATTCAATAAAATTTGAAAGAAGGGACAAAAATACTCCGTTAAAAAGCAAGATCACAGGATAAATTAATATCACAAGGATTATTGTAAGTCCCAGGCTCTTCATTGGGACCTTCTTGATCTTTAGGACCTCTTTTATTCTTCCTGTTGAGGAAATTAAAAGGGCTGGAATCAAAACTATGCCCACTTCTGTTATAAAAGTCCCCCAAAAGCTGAAACGTTCCTGGATGTTAAATCCAATTGTCAAAAATATAATTGCAAGGACAAGGGTCAAGGAGTTGACGCTCATCACATTTAAAGTCTTCTTCTTAAAGTTTTTCATTTTTTTCTGTGTAAGTATAAATGTAAGGGACATTTCTGTAGTGGTCCCCATAGTTTAGGCCGTAACCAACTATAAAGAGGTCCTCGATTTCAAAACCAACGTAGTCAGCATTTACATCTGCCTCTCTCCTTGAAGGCTTGTCCAACAAGACACAAGTCTTTAAAGTTTTTGGCTTGTAAGTCATTAACTTTTCCTTCACAGCGTAAAGGGTGTTGCCTGTGTCCAATATGTCGTCAACTATTAAGACATTTCTGCCCTCAATGTTGGTGCGAAGGTCTGTCAAGAACCTAACCTCACCACTAGAACTTTCGCTATGACCATAACTTGAAGTTGTCAAAAAATCTATTTCAACTAATCTATCTATCTCTCTAACTAAGTCGGCTGCAAAGATAAAACTTCCCCTTAAAAGAGAAATAACTACGAAATCATCTTCGAAGTCTTTTTCTATCATCTTGCCCAGGCTTACAACTTTTTCTTTGATCTCTTCACGAGAAAATAAAATTTCTTTTTCCATAATTCCTCCACCTACATTATATCAAAAACTTGTAAAAATTCATCTTTAATTGCCTTTATGAGCCTGGCTTTGGTATAATTACTTGGAAGGTGATCTTATGAAAAAAAGTTCTTTTGAACTTGCATTAAATAAATTATTAATCCTCTACATAATAGATAATTTCAATCACAGGCTCAAGGAAAATGACCTGTCCTATTTTGTATTGGATATTGAGCTCTTTAATTATTTTTACTTCAAACAATATTTAAAGGAGCTAGAGTCAACAGGCCTTGTCCTCTTTGACGACGACAAAAAATATTATCTATCAGAGGATGGGACAAAGACCCTAAATATTTTCTATGAGCAAATACCTGAAGAGAATATAAAATTTTTAGACGAGAAGATGGAGACCTACCACCACGACTTGCTCCTAAAAAATTCTGTATCAGGTCAAGTCATTGAAAGAGATGGAAGCCACTACGCTCATTTAAAAATTAGGGATGACGAGATTGATGTTCTTGATTTAAAAATTGAAGCATCAGACCCCACTATGGCGAAAAAAATAACCGCCAATTTCAAAAAAAATCCTGAAGATATTTATTCAGAGATCTTGAGAATTTTGACAGAAGAAGACAGTAAATAAGCATAGAAAAAAGGACCGCGAAGGTCCTCTTTTTTTTTTTGAGATTTGGAAAGTATATTTTTACTTTTTTATTTACAAATTTATTTTAAATTGCGTAGTCCCTCATGTTTCTTCCTGCAATGGCAACTGTTGAGGCATTGTGGAGGAAGGCTGAACGAGTATTTGTCACGTAACCCAAGACTCCTAGGATAATTAGAGCCCCGTTAAATGAAATAATTTCCCTGTAATTTCTGTGGATCCTTCTCTCAAGTCCTCTTGCAATTTTTATTGCATCAACAAGTTCCTTTAAGGAGTCGGACTTAATGGATATGTCTGCAATTTCCTTTGCTATGTCTGCACCTTCATGCATGGAGATGCCCACATCTGCCGATGATAGGGCAATGGAGTCGTTGATTCCGTCTCCAATCATGACAACAGTCCTGCCTGCTTCCTTTTCCCTGTCTACATAATTTTTCTTGTCTTCAGGCAAGACTTGTGATTCATAATAATCAAGTTCAAGCTCTTCTGCCACAGCTCTTGCAGAATTTTCTGCGTCGCCAGTTAGCATGGCAATTTTTGTAAATCCAAGTTGTCTTAGGGCATCAATAGTAAGTTTTGCATCTTCACGCACTGGATCTTTTATACAAATTACTGCAATTAATTTCTCATCATAGGCTAGGTATAAGAGTGAGTAGTCTTCCTTTAACTCTTCAATCTTATCTTCTTGGGCCTTGTCGATTTGAATCTTTTCATCTTCAAGTATAAAGTGAGCCGATCCAATTAAGGCAGGTCTTCCCTCAATACTTGATTTTATTCCATGAGCCACAATATATTCTGGCTTCGAGTGCATCTCTTCATGCTTGAGGTCCTTATCCTTAGCGGCCTTAACAACTGCATTGGCAATGGAATGTGGGAAGTGTTCTTCAAGACAGGCTGCAATCCTTAGACATTCATCTTCATCGTGGTCGTAGAAGGCAATTACCTTCTCAACCTTTGGCTCAGACCTTGTAAGGGTTCCTGTCTTGTCAAAGACTATGGAGTCAGCTTGGGCCAACTTTTCAAGATACCTTCCACCCTTTACAAGGATTTCTCTTTCTGATGCCGAAGAAATTGCCTTCATCGTTGCAATTGGCATTGTAAGTTTTAGGGCACAAGAGAAGTCCACCATTAAAAAAGACTTGGCCTTGATAAAGTTTCTTGTCAAAAGATAAGTTAGGCCTGCCCCAAGGAAGGAATATTTTACAATAGAATCTGCAAGAGATTCTGCCCTCTTTTCTGCAAGGGACTTATTCTTTTCACTTTCTCCAATTAATTCTATTATGTGGTTGATCCTTGAGTCGTCATATTTTTTTGCAGTCCTCACTAAAAGGGCTCCCTCTTCAAGGGCAGTGCCTGCAAAGACAGTCTTGCCTTCAGTCTTCTTAACAGGAAGTGACTCGCCAGTTAGGGATGCCTCGTTGACCATGCCGTAGCCCCTAATTATTTCTCCGTCAACAGGAATAGTTGACCCCATGTTGACTTCAACAAGTTCACCAATTTCTACATCTTCAAGCTTCTTTAAATACTTCTTATCTCCATCAAGAACAAAGACCTTATCAACATTTAACTTCAATGACTGAGCCAGGTTGTCCTTAGACTTTTTAAGTGTATAGTCTTCTAGCTCTTCGCCAAGTTCTAGTAAGAACATAATGCTGCCTGCGTCAGCAAACTCTCCATCCAGTATCGAAACTCCAATAGCTGTGGCATCCAGTAGACTGACGTCAAGCTTTCTCTTTTTAAGGCTTTTTAAACCAGCCTTGATGTAAGGGATTGATTTTATAACTACACCAAGAGGTCTCAAGGGCATTGGCATAATTTTTGTAAAGAAAATCCTCCTATACATGGCATCACGCAAGATGTGAAAAACTTCCCTTTTATTTTGTGGGACAAAGTCTGAATCATCAATTTCAAAGTCATCTAAGTCACTTAAGTCAAAGTTTAAGATAAATCTTGCTATCTTTGGCAGAAATTTTTCTTCATAAGATACAATTATAGAATTAGCTAGGGGAGAAATTTTACAAAACTTAACTCCCTCAAGCTCTTCAATCTTGTATTTTAATTTATTTACATTGGACTCTGGCAGGATCCCCTCATAGGTGAAGCGAGTCCTTCCAATAGTCCTGCTAGCAATAGAAGCAATCATTTTAGTCTTCTACTTCTTCAACAATTTCTTCTTCTACTTCTGCTTGGGAAACTTTTTCTATATCTACTTGAGCCTTTCTTTCAGCTTCCTTCCTTTCGTCTTCTGCTTTTTTCACTTTTGCTTCAGCAAGAATGTCTTCGCCAGAAACTTTTACAGCTTCAAGGTTTTTGTCGATACCTTCTTTGATTTTTAGGCCACCAGCTACTGTGTTAACTGCTAATTTTTTTGCAGTTTCTGATGTAAGAATTTTCCCACCAAGGGCACCTGCTACTAAACCTATTCCTAAATTAATTAATCTCTTGTTCATAATATCCTCCTGATAAAATCTATTTTAAGGATATAATAGCATTTATTTTTTTTATTTTTTAAGAATATAAATCTTAATATTTTTAAAAAAATCAAACAAAAAAGGACCGCGCAGGTCCTCTTTTTGTGTCTATAAAAATTTATAAAATTATTTTTATTTTCTATTAAGTTTGCTAATTAAATTTATTTTCCATAAAATTTATGAAATTAATTTTTCTTTGGCTTCTTTAAAAGTAATTCAAAGGTCGTTCCTTGACCAAGTTGTGAAGAAATCTTTACCTTGCCGTCAATGTTTTGCAAGATATGTTTTACTATGGAGAGGCCAAGACCTGTTCCACCAACCCTACGTGACCTAGACTTGTCTACCCTGTAAAATCTTTCAAAGATTCTTGCAAGGTCTTCTTGTGGGATTCCAATTCCTGTGTCAGAAATTATCACCTTGTAATTTTTTTCTTCTTCAGAAATTTTTATGTCAAGCCTTCCCCCTTCTTTGTTGTACTTAAGTCCGTTGTTGATTAAGTTGGAGAAGAGCTCCCAAATCATGGTCCTGTTTTCAAAAACTGAGCCATCGCCCTCAAAGTTTACTCTAACATTTTTTTCTTCAATTAAATTTTCATAGCCCTTTAAAATTTCAGAAATAATTTCTCTCAGGTCAACTTCTTCCTTGTCATAGTCTCCTGAATTTTCAAGACCAGAAATCTTCATAATGTCTTCCACAAGACTTAATAGTCTCTTAGAATCATCGTAAATTAATTTATAAAATCCTTCCTTGTCCTTGTCTGCCACAAGACCATTGACAAGAAGTTCTGAGAAACCAGAGATGGATGTAAGAGGAGTCTTTAACTCGTGGCTGACATTGGATGAAAATTCTTCACGAAGTCTTAGGGCCCTAATTTCTTCAGTCTCGTCAATAAATAAAATTAAAAGTCCCCTAACTCTCTTGTCTTCAAAGACTGGATTGACATAACACTTATAGTCCCTGTCACCAATTCTCGTAATAGTTTCAGTGCTTTTGCCCATAAGAGCTTCATCTGCCATTTTTAAAATTTCTTCATCTCTTATGAGATTAATAATATTTTCTCCAAGAATGTCTCTCTTTGAATTAAAAATTTCTCTTGCAGAATCATTTACCGTCAAGAGATTTTTGTTTTCGTCAACAATAACAAGGGACTCTCTCATATTTTTTAAAATAGTATTTATTGTGTCCCTTTCTCTGGCAATCTCCTTGTAGTTTTCATCAATAGTTAGCTTTTGTCTTTTAATTCTATTTATAAAGGGACCGATCTCTGGGAAAATATTTGTGTCAATATTTATCAAATCTTCTTCAAGATTGTTAAGTGGATCAAAAGTCTTTTTGGTTAACTTGCTTGAAACAAAAGCAGCCACAACAAAAATCACTAGGGACATTAAAATATCAAGAGGCAAGACCTTTGTGAAGGCACCAACTAAGTTGTCCATTTCTCTAGAAATCCTAATCATGTTTCCATCATCAAGCCTTAAGCTGACATAGTAGAGGTCCTTGGATAGGGTGTTGGAATATCTTTCCACTTGGGCGTAGCCAAGTTTTTTTGCTTCAATGACTTCCGGCCTATCCTTGTGAGATGGCAAGAGTTTAACATCCTTTCTTGAATCGTAAAGGACTTCTCCGTCTTCTCTTATCAAGCTTATCCTAAAGTCTAATTTTTTATTTGCAAGGCCTTCCAAATAGGCTATGTCATCTTCATCTCTATTTAGGCTTTCCCCCATGGTCATGACAATATTTCTCAGGTCTTCGTTGGACCTCTTGGCGTAACCAGAATAAAAGACAAACATGGAAGCCACAGTCGATAAAAACAAAGTCAAGAGGGCAATACCAAGGAGGTATCTGAAAAATCTTTTTTTCATCTTATTCCTCCTTGGTCATCATGTAACCAATTCCCCTAATGGTTTTGATACATCCCCTCTTGTCGCCAAGCTTATCTCTTATTAACTTTATGTGCATGTCCACAGTCCTAGTTTCCCCCTCATAGTCGTAACCCCAAATTTCTGTCAAGAGTTTCTCACGAGAGATAACAATGTCCTTATTTAAAATTAAATATTTTAAAACTTCATACTCCTTTAAGCTAAAGTCAACTTGGACTCCATCGATAGTGACAGACCTGTTCTTGTCCTTAATAACAATGCCATTGTAGTCTAGGATGCCTGTGTCCTTTAACTTCTTGCTAGCTCGTCTTTCCACTGCCCCAACTCTTGATAAGAGTTCCATGACGGAGAAGGGCTTCTTGATGTAGTCGTCTGCTCCCTCGTCAAGGGCAGAAATCACGTCGTATTCTGAGGTCTTGGCAGTTATCATTATGACCCAGATATCAGAGGTTTCTTCTCTTTCCCTAAGCCTTTTTAAAATCTCAATCCCATCCATATCGGGAAGCATTATATCAAGAAGAACTAAATCAGGCCTTTTTTCTTCAAGAGACTTAAAGAAGTCCTTGCCCTTTTCAAAGGTCCTTACTTCATAGCCCTTAGTCTTTAGTGAGTATTCAATTAATTTTAAAATCGAAGTATCATCTTCAACGAGATAAATTAGCATAAAATCATCCTTATATATTTTTGATTTTTAATTAGCCCTTGAACCTTCAAGAGTAAAGATTACCCAGTCAGCAATATTGACTCCGTGATCAGAAATCCTTTCAAGATACTTGGCAATCATTATAAAGTCGATGGCTGCTGCTGGATCAAAATCTGATTTAATTATATCAATTAATTGATCTCTTATCATTACAAAATACTTGTCAATAACATCATCTTCGTCGTCAATTTTCTTTGCAAGATCAAGATCTAAGTTTACAAAGGAATCAATTGACCTGTTTAAAAGATTAACTGTAGCCTCTGCCATCTCCTTTATAAGGGGCAGGCTTGATGTGTCAGAGTCATCTGGCAAGCCCATGCAAATTTCTGCAATGTCTCTTGCATTGTCACCAATTCTTTCTAAGTCTGTTATCATCTTTAGAGCAGAAGAGACTCTTCTTAGGTCACTAGCTGCTGGTTGTTGCTCTACAAAAATTTTAAGGCATTGGTTTTGGATAGTTTTTTCATATTGATCTGTCTTCTCTTCGTCAAGAATAACATCTTCTGCAATATTTTCGTCCTTTTCATCTAAAAGTGAAATTGCTTTTTTAATTGCAGATTCATTTAGACTTGCCATCTCTAGAAGCAAGTCATTTAAGTGCCTTAATTCATCATCAAATCTTTTTCTCATTAGCCGAACCTTCCTGTTACATATAATTCTGTTTTTTCTTCCCTTGGGTTTGTAAAGATGTCCACTGTATTTCCCTTTTCAACAATAACTCCATTTAAGAAGAAGGCAGTTTGATCTGAAATTCTCGATGCCTGTTGCATGTTGTGGGTTACCATTACAATTGTGTACTTGTCCTTTAAGTCTTGGGCAAGGTCCTCAATTTTTCCTGTGGAAATTGGGTCAAGGGCCGATGTTGGTTCGTCCATTAGAATTACTTCTGGATTAACTGCAAGAGCTCTTGCTATACAAAGTCTTTGTTGTTGTCCACCTGATAGGGAAAGGGCAGATTTTTTCAAATCATTTTTTACTTCATCCCAGATGGCAGCTTGCTTAAGTGATGACTCTACAATTTCATCAAGCTCAGCCTTGTTTTTTATCCCATGGGTCTTTGGTCCATAAGCAATGTTTTCGTAGATGCTCATTGGGAAGGGGTTAGGTTGTTGGAAGACCATACCCACTCTTTTCCTAAGTTTATTTACATCATAATTCTTGGCGTAGATGTCATCGCCATCGAGTTTTATTTCTCCATCAATCTTGCAGCCAACAACTAGGTCGTTCATCCTATTTAAACATTTTAATAGGGTAGACTTGCCGCAACCTGATGGCCCAATGAAAGAGAGAATTTCTTTTTCTCTTATGTCTAAGTTTATATTGTGAAGGGCTTGGAAATCTCCATAGTAGAGATCAAGGTCCTTAACGCTCATTTTTGTATTCATTATTCAACCTCACTAAGTTTGTTTGCAAGTTTTGTGGAAGACCAGTTAATTATTAAAACTAAAATCAAGAGAACCATGCCAGTTGCATAAGCTTCACCAACGTGCTTTCCTTCTGATGAAAGGACGTACATGTGAAGGGCAAGAGTCCTTGATGATGATTTAATAGATGTTGGAAGAGATGTTGCTGTTCCCAGTGTGTACATGAGGGCAGCAGTTTCTCCAACTACACGGCCTACAGATAAAATTATGCCTGATAAAATCCCTGGGATTGCTATTGGTAGTACAACCTTAAAGATTGTCCTAAGCTTTCCTGCACCTAGAGCAAGTGAACCTTGTCTCACTGATGGGTGAACTGACTTTAATGCCTCTTCAGTTGATCTGATAATAATTGGCAGGATCATAATAGAAACTGTTAGGACACCAGAAATTACTGAAAAGCCCATTTTTAATTTTAGGCCAAAGAACAACATTCCAAAAAGTCCGTAGACAATGGAAGGAATACCTGCAAGAGTTTCTGTTGCAAGTCTTATGGCCTTTACTAGTTTGTTTTCCACCCTTGTGTACTCAACTAAAAATATTGCAGTAAAGATTCCTATAGGTGATGCCAGTAAAATTGAAAGGACAACTGTTAAAAGTGTTGTTACTATGGCAGGACCCATGGAGAGATTTTCTGTTGAATAGTTAAGAGATAGCATACTTGGTTTAAAAGATAAGGCTCCCTTTACAACAACAAACAAAACTATAAATACTAGGACTCCAAGAGTCATAGCTGAAAATAGTCTCGTTGTTATCTTATAAAAGGACATCTTTCCAACAAAATGAAGCCCAAGAATTGAAATTATAAATATAGCCAAGAGACTTAAGGCAATTATTTTAGTCATTTTTTTCTCTCCTATTCTTAACTATGAAGAAGCTTGTATTTATTATTAAGATAAAAATAAATAAGACTCCTGCTGTTGCTATTAAGGCTTGCCTGTGGTCGCCAGCAGCGTAAGCCATTTCAAGCACAATGTTTGTAGTCATAGTTCTAATTCCCTTGAGAGGGTTAAGTGTAAGTCTTGTTTGGTTACCAGCAACAAGAATTACTGCCATAGTTTCGCCAATGGCACGACCAATTCCAAGTATAATCCCTGCAAAGATTCCTGATCTTGCAGCAGGTATCATAACCCTTGTTATAGTTTCATCGTGAGATGCACCAAGAGAAAGTGAGCCAGAATAATAAGACTTTGGCACAGTCCTTAGTGAAGCTTCTGCCATAGAAATTATTGTTGGAAGAATCATTATTAAGAGCAAGATTGATGCACTTAAAATATTCATCCCGTTGCCACCAAAGATAGACTTGTTAATAGGAACAATAATTGTTAGGGCAAAGAAACCATAAACTATTGATGGGATTCCTGTCATTAAATTAAGTCCTGGTTTTAAAATTTTATAAAATTTTTTGGGACAATCAAAGGCCAAATAGGCTGCCACCATAATGGCAACTGGCACTGCTCCCAAACAAGATAGGGCTGTAATAATTATTGAGCCAAGAATCATGGATAAGATTCCATAAGTTGGCGGTTGATTCATAGGTGCCCAAGAGTCGCTTAAGATAAAATCCTTCACTCCCACCTTGCCAAAAAATTCTATTGAATCCTTGAAGATAAATACACAAATTAGGAGTAAGAAGAAAATTGAAAGCACAGAACAAAGTAGGAAGAAGTACTTAGATACTTCTTCCCACGAAAATGTCCTGGTCCTCTTGTCTTCTCTAGGGGCCTTTATATTAATATTTTCCATTTTATTTCCTTCGTTTTTTATTTTTGGATTTCTGACCAATCTGTTAATTCTCCAGTAAAGATTTTTTGTAAGTTATCCATAGTTACATCTTCGGCAGGATTTTCTTTATTTACAATAACTGCGATACCGTCTCTAGCAATAACTGTGAAATCAAGAGCATTCTTTTCTTCGTCCTTAAGTTCTCTTGATGCCATACCAATTTGTGCAGTTCCTTCCATTGCAGCAGTCATACCAGCTGATGAACCATTAGATTGGATATCAATCACAACATTAGGGTTCTTTGCCTTGTAAGCTTCAACAAGTTTTTCCATAAGAGGAGTAACAGAAGTTGAACCTGCAACAGTTAATTTTGCATCGCTATCAATTGGTTCATAAGTTTCGCCCTTAGCATCTCCAACGTAACCTTCTTCTTCACAAATTTTTTGTCCTTCATCAGACATGATAAATTTAACTAGGTCCATTGATTTTTCATCTACATCTTTTTTGTAAGCTAGGTTAAAAGGTCTAGCAAGCTTATAAGTGTTTGCCTTGATGTTTTCTGGAGTAGCTTCAACTCCTTCAACCTTTAGAGCCTTAACATCGTCGTTTAAAGATCCAAGAGAAATGTAACCAATTGATGCAGGGTCATTTTGTACAGTAGTAAGAACTGCATCAGTGGAAGATTGAACAGCAGCTTCTTCATAAGTATTGTCAACTTCCTTGTCACCTTCCTTAACAAGAACTCCTGTTAATTCTGTGAAAGCTGATCTTGTACCAGAACCTTGTTCTCTTGATATAACGTTAATTGTTCCAAGAGACTTTCCTTCTGCACTTCCACCAGCATTTGCAGTGGCTTCTTCATTTTTATTTCCTCCACAAGCAACAAGACTTGCACCTAGAGCAAGAACTACAGCAATCTTTCCAAAACTTTTTAACTTCATTAATTTTCATCCTTTCAAAATTTAATTTTATTTTTTATTTCATGGTCATTATAATTTTGATTTGTAAATTGCCAAGAAGTCTTTTGTAAATTTTGTGTAAATTATTTTGTCTTGTTAATTTTTTTTTATAATTCAAGACAATAAAAAAAAGAGTTAGTCTCCTAACTCTTTAGTCCTTTAATAAAAATCCCATATCATCTAAAACCACTTCTATCTCTTCCATAACTTCTTCATTTTCTGCTACAACTGTGTGATAATGAACTCCACCCGTTAGCACGTCAAGGGGTTTGGATTTTTCTTCATCCATCTTCTCTAAAAAAATTTTTACGTCCCTTCTTGATGAACAGTTTAAATCTTTTTTTATTTCACCATAAACCTTGTGGTGGACCATGACGTCCTTAACAAGCCCTCCCAGGTCAACAATAGCTTCTAGTTCTTTTTTTATGTCCTTGTCACTGTGCTTGACCTTAAAAACTTTTTGGGTCCTGGCTTCGTTTAGATAGTAGCCCCTATTAGTTGACACAATGTCCTTGCCAGAGGCCCTGAGTATTGCCATGTCTTGGACTATAACCTGTCTTGTTACATCAAATTTTTTTGCCAAGTTCTCTCCCGACATGGGCTTTTGATTTTCGTATAAAAATTGTAACAAATCTTCTCTTCTTAATTTTGGATCCAACATATCTCCCTCAATAGATTTTCAAATTTTTCATGGATAGGTCCAAGACTCCTGCACTGTAAGTTATGGCACCCGAAGAAATATAATCAATGTCTAGGTCCTTATAAGAATTAATATTTTCTAGGTTAATGTTTCCTGAGCACTCAATAATGGCCCTCTTATTAATTATCTTGCAGGCTTCTCTTATCTCTTCTATTTCCATATTGTCTAACATTATTATATCAGCTTTTGCTTCTAGTGCTTCCCTCACTTGGCCAAAATTTTCCACTTCGACTTCAATTTTCTTTACAAAGGGATTGAGGCTCTTAACTTTTTCAACTGCTTCTCTTATTCCTCCACCTGCATCTATGTGGTTGTCTTTTAACATAATTCCATCAGATAAATTGTACCTGTGGTTGTAGCCTCCACCAATAGTCACTGCATATTTTTCAAAAATCCTCATGTTTGGAGTTGTCTTTCTTGTGTCAAGAATTTTTACATGTTCGCTGTCTAGGGCGTCAACCATTTTTTTAGTGTAAGTTGCTATCCCGCTCATCCTTTGCAAGAAATTTAAGGCTGTCCTCTCTCCTTCTAGGATTGTCTTGGCTCTTCCACTTATTTTTCCTATTAAGTCCTTGTTATTAACCTCATCGCCATCAGAAAAATAAAATTCAAAGGTCACATCTTTGTCCAAGATTTCAAAGACCCTCTTAAATACATCAAGGCCTGCAAGAATTCCCTTGTCCTTTGCAATTAAATTTACTTCAGCCTTCTCATCTTTTAAAATTGAATCTGTTGTTATGTCACCACTAGTCATGTCTTCCCTTAGGGCAGCAAGTATATACTTGTCAATTAAGATTGGCTTTAGCTCTCTCATCTTCTATTATCCTTTCAAAAATAATTTTTTTCTTTTCTTCTTCATCAATATCTATTGTATCAATTTTGAAATTTATTTCTGCATTGTCAAATTTATTTTCGTTTAAGAAATCTGCCAAAATCCTCCCAAAAACCACGCACTCAAGAAGTGAATTGCAGGCAAGTCTATTGGAGCCATGGATACCAACATTGCCAGCTTCACCAACAACAAAGAGGCCTTCTAGGTTAGTCCTTCCCTTTATGTCACAAAGAATTCCTCCCATAGTGTAGTGTTGGCATGGAACTATTGGAATATTTTCATATCTTGGATCAATTCCTCTGTCCCTCAACTCATCAAAAATCATTGGAAATCTCTTGGGAATTTTTTCTTCTCCAAGTGGTTTCATTGACAAGTACTCAAAGTCCACTCCTTCCTTTTCCATTTCTTCTTTTATGGCTCCCGCAACAATATCCCTTGGCTTCATTTCATCTGTGAACCTTTCATCCTTGTGGTTTAGTAGTAATGCCCCTTCGCCCCTTGCAGATTCAGAAATCAAAAGTTGCCTTTCAACTCCTTCTTCATAAAGTGATGTTGGATGAAACTGGATGTAAGAAATGTCCTTAAGCTTTACTCCATTTTTTATTGCCATGGCAAGTCCGTCTCCACAAATATGAGGAAAGTTTGTTGACTTGTCAAAGAGTCCACCAAGTCCACCAGTTGCAAGGACCACATTAGTTGAAATAAAAAGCTCATCGTGAGACCTTGCCCCATAACACTTGCCATCTTTTACAATAAGGTTAAGTATAGGCGTGTCTTCAAATATTTCTATGTTAGGTCTTTCCCTTGTCCTTTTATAGAGGACATCTAGGATTCCCTTGCCTATTTCATCGTCAATATGAAGGCCCCTTGATGCTGAGTGGCCGCCCTCTCTTGCATAATCAAGTCCTCCATCCTTCTTTGTGAACTCAACTCCCAGGTCCATTAAAAACTCAATTGCCTCTTGGGACTTGTCCACCATGGTTTCAACAGACTTTAAATTATTCTTGTAGTGGCCAGCCTTCATGGTGTCTTCAATAAAAACTTCCCTGTCCTCTTCATCTCTTAAGACATTAATTCCACCTTGGGCAAGATAGGAGTTTGAGTCTTCAAGCTTTTTCTTTGTTACAAGACCAATCTTGTAATCTTTACTTAACTCTAGGGCAGTGCTGACTCCAGCAAGACCTGAACCAACAATTAATACGTCAAATTTTTTCATATTATGCGCCTAACTCCAACATTTTTTCTAGAGGTTTCAAAGCTTTTTCCCTAATTTCTCTTGGTACTTCAACTTGATTTTTATTTTCTTCAAGAACTTCAATAATCTTATCTACACTTAATTTTTTCATGTCATCGCAAATTGGTCCCTTGGCAAGCTTCCTAAATTTAACATCTGGATATTTTTTCTTTAACTCAGTAAAAATTCCTTCTTCAGTGACAACTAAAACATCATCATACTTGCCTGCTTCATTAATAATTGCCTTTGTAGATCCAATGAAGTCAGCAAGGTCTAAGACTTCTTTCCTACATTCTGGATGAGCCAAAATTTTCACCTTGCCCTTGTAGGCCTTTACGTCTTCTATTTCTATCTCGTCGTGAACAGGACAGTAGCCGTCGTTTAAAATGACATTTTTATCTGGCAATGACTTCTTAATATAAGCCCCAAGATTTTTATCTGGTACAAAAAATATATTTTTTTCTTCTAACTTATTTACAATCTTTGCAGCGTTTGAAGATGTGACACAAATATCTGAGTAAGCCTTGATCTCTGCAGTAGAATTTATGTAAGTTACAACTGCTAGGTCATCGTAGGCCTCTCTAATCTCCTTAATTTTTTCTACGCTAACCATGTGGGCCATGGGACAGTCTGCTCCAAGGTCGGGCATCAAAACATTCTTGCTTGGATTCAAAATCTTAACACTTTCTCCCATGAAGTAAACGCCAGCCATAACTATGGTTTCTTCCTTGAGTTCTGTAGCTTTTTGAGCTAAGAAGAAAGAATCTCCTATGTAGTCAGCCACAGCTTGGATCTCTTCATCAACATAGTAGTGGGCAAGTATAACAGCATCTCTCTCTTCCTTTAATTTTTTTAATATTTCAATTTTTTCTTCCAAAGTTAAATTTTCTAAATTTTTCAATTTCACCAATCTCCTAATAAATTTTACTTAAAATTATATTACAATGAAGCAGACTGGACAAGTCAAGTGTATATACACTTACCTTTTATAGGCAAGTGACTTTATAATTTATTATTATCTTTCTAAGAAAAATATTTTTAAAATAATGACTGAGCTTATTTTTACCAACTTGCTTTTATTTCTAAAGTCCAATTTAATTTTCACTTTCAAATAATTTTTAAAATCTCTTTATTCTAAAGCTTTTGTTATTTAAAATCTTTCAAGGGTATGATAGTAATATAGAGTATTGTTTTAAATTGATAAAGGAAAGTGATTTTATGAAAAATGATGCTTTAAGAAGAAAAGAACACGAAGCTGTTAGATCAGGCGTTGGTTATTACGACTTTACCCACCAAGTCCTAGATGTTAAGGGCAAGGATTCAGCAAAATTTTTAGACAAGATGTTTGTAAATGACATTAAAAATATGAAAGACACTCACGCTCTTTATACAACAATGCTAAACGAAGAAGGTAAGATAATTGACTACGTAATTGTCTTTAGACTAGAAGCAGAAAAGTTTTTGATCTCTACCCTCTACATCGACAAGATGATCCAGTGGTTTGACAAATTTAAAGATGGATGTGAAGTTGAGTACAAAAACATCTCAGACAAGCTCACAATGTTTGCTATTCAAGGACCAAAGTCCAAGGATCTTGTAAATAAAATTGTGGACAAGGACATTTCAGATTTAAAATTCTTCACAATCGAAGACAACTCTCTTGGCGATTTGGACCTTATGGTGGCAAGAGCAGGTTTCACTGGAGAACTTGGCTACGAACTTTACGTTCAGACTGATAAAAAGGAAGTCCTCGAAGAAAAAATAAAAGAAGCTGGAAAAGAATTTGACCTTGTAAACATTACTACAGATGTAATCGTTGGAAGTCTTCCAGGCGAAAAGGGCTACGTTCTTATGAGTGACCTTGAAGGAGCAAACCCACTTGAAGTTGGTTACGGCTGGACAGTAGCTTGGGACAGTGACTTCATTGGAAAAGATGCTCTATTAAAGGCAAAAGAAAATGTCACTCGCGACCTATTTGGATTTGAATTACTAGAAGATGGCCAAGTAGAAGCAGGCGACGAAGTCCTACTCGATGGCAAGACAATCGGTAAGGTAACAAAATTCACTTACGGCTACACAGTAGAAAATTTCATCGGCTACTGCATGATAGAAAAAGATAAGGCAGTAGAAGGCAAAGAAGTAGAAATAAAAACAAAAGCAGGAAGCATCCAAGGAAAACTATGCGACAGAGTATTTTATGACAAAGAGAATAAGAGAGTAAGAGGATAAAGTTAAAAGTAGTAATTTAATAATAGTTAAATTACTAAAATAAAAAATAACTTGAAGTAAAAATTTTATTCGACTTCGATAATAATCATATTTAATATTCCAAAAAGTATGATTAGAATGGTAGCTCTATATAGCCATAAGCAAAGAATTGATATCCAAAATACAAAACTACCAAAGCTACAATAGCAAATAAAATCAAACTTATAGATGTACTTTGCTTGGTTTGTCTCCATTCATCTTCTGTTTCTCTATATGCATTATTATGAACTGCGTCATTATAAAAATTATCATAATCATAATAAGGACAATTTCTAAAACGACCATCACAAAACCTAGTTTGATGCATCATTTCTACTATTCCATCTCTTCTTCCTCTCCTATATATAGGGCTATTACAAGTACTATGCCCGTAAGAGCGAGCTCCCTTATAATTACAACTCACGTTAATCCTCCTCTGATTCAAATTATATATATACTGATTGAATTTTAAAATTAATACTTATCCAAATAATGCAAAGAACCTATCTTACTCCAAGATAGTCTTGTATAAGAGTTTTCAAGATAAAATTTTCCCCGATTAGAAACAGGGTTGCTTCCTGTAAATAATCCTGTTTTACCATAAGTCTTGTGTGATTTTTCTACTACTAAAGCATTTAAATCCTTATCGTAGTATCCATATTGTTCTGTAAAAAATTCTGAGTTCTTATCATCAGTTAGAATAACCCTATTAGTTAGTATATATCTACCATTTCCTAGACTTGTGATGTATGAGTAATTATCTGTAGGTAATTTTTGTCCATTGTAATCATGACTACTAGGTCCATACCAAGAGCCTACAAGTACATCATCTGTAGAAACAACATAATATTTATCCTTAAGTTGTTTTTCTTGAGCAACATTGGATTCAGTTTTTTTTACGTATACAGATTCTTCCTTTGGTTGAACTGTTGGTTGAGTGTAAGTTGTTTTGTTAGTCTTATAAGTTGTTACACCATATTTAGAAACTCCACTCACTCCATAATTGTAGAAGTCATCGTAAACTACATTTACAAGTTCACTTATTGTTCCAAATCTTGTGATATTTCCATTTACATTCATCTTATAAGTTGCAATATTAATTGTATATTCAGAAATAACAGTTTCTTTCTTTTCATAGTAATATACCACCTTATAGAAGGCATTATATTTAGGATTATCACCTATATAAACAGCTTTATAATCACTAGAATAATCTACCTTTTCTCCAAAGGCTTCAGCAATTGCCCTAAGTGGTACGAAAGTTCTGTCGTCCCTTATTTCTGCTGGTGCATCTAAAAGAACTGCCTTACCATTTACCATCATCTTATTTGAACCTATAGTAAGTTCAACTGTAGTCCCATCATTTGTCATTGTTACCTTTTTATTGGCTCCGTCCCATTTAACATCATAGCCAAGTTCTTCAGCTATAAATCTTATAGGTACATATGTCCTACTATTTTTAATGTAAGGATATACGTCACTATAAACAATGTGGTCGTTTACAATAATTCCATTCAAAGGTATATCTCTCTCTTTATGTCTCACAGCAAAAACATTTACTGTTGAAAGTAACATTACAAGAGATAAAAATAAAATAAAAAATTTTCTCGTCTTTTTCATAATTTCTCCTTTTTTAATAAAAAATATGTTAAACGTTAACATTTATCTTA
>CABQNX010000019.1 GCA_902465645.1 uncultured Peptoniphilus sp. | reverse complement strand
ACAATTCTTGTACCAAGTCTATATGGTACTGGCCAGTTATTATAGTAACCTGTCTGTCTGTTATCTCCTAATACCCAACCTTCAAGAGGTCTTTTTGCAACATTAACCCATTTTGTTCCTGCTTCTCCTAGGATTGATTTGTTGACATCTTGGTCAGTGCCATCTTTTGGTCCTTCTATATAGTTGTAGATCTTGGCCTTGCCATTATCGTCTACTTCTATTACCCATTTCTTGTCAAGGTTTTTGTAGCCTGCTGGTGCCTTAGTTTCTTCTAAGATATAAGTTCCCTTTAGTAAAGGTCCGTTGAAGGATACAGTACCATTTTTATCTGAAGTGCCTGTTGCAACTTGAGTGCCGTCCTCTGCCTTAGTGATCTTAAATTCTGCGCCTTGTAGAGGTTGGTTTTCGTGGTCTTTCTTGTAAACCTTAAACTCTGTTGCTACTGGTTTGTTGGCTACTGGTAGGAGGATAGTGTCTTTGCCGTAGAAGGTTTCTCCTGTTGAGCCAAGTCCTATTTCTACTATACTTACATAACCATCATTACCTACGTTAACCCTCCAAGTCTTGTCTGTCTTGATAAATTTATCTGGGGCAGACTCTTCTTTAAGAGTGTAGATGCCTGGTTTTAGTTTAGAAAATTGTACTATACCATCTTGGCCTGATGACCTGTAGATAGTGTTACCAGCTTCGTCTGTCAAGCTAAAGGATGCACCTTGTAGAGTTTGTGTTCTATCGGCATCGTTAAGCTTTTTAATTTTGAAAGAACCTGGTGTGTACTTCTTGTTAATTAAAGCTACCTTTTGGCTGAAGAATTTTGGAATTTCTCCACCAGCTTGGTCTCCTGTGGCCTTGTTGTAGTTGGCCCTAGTTATAAAGGATGACTTAAATTCGTTATTTGTCATACAGAAGACTCTCCAAAGGTTGTTGAACTTATAAAGATTATCAATCTTGAAGGTTTGCTCTATGATGTAGCCGCTTTTACTAAAGTTGTTAATGGCTGGCATACCAATCCTTAGTGGGCTGTTCTTTGTAATAACACCGAATTCCTGAATTTGACTTGGGTCATAGTTAAGTGTAACTCCACCTTGCCTGTCGTTTCTAACAGCATTGTTTGGATTGATATCTCTTGAATATATCAAGTTGTACTTGGCAGGGTCATCTCCCGGTCTTACACCATAGGATAGTGGCATATTGTAGTTGACTTTTTTGTCAAAGTTACCTGCATGAATTGTTCCCATGTTTGGTGAAGTACGATAAACATTAACGTTTGTTAGGGAGAAGGCTGGCTTATTACCATTTCCTTCCCAAGTAAAGAAGTTCTTAGTGGCTCCTTGGTAGTTAGTTGATAACCAGTTAAATTCAAGTTCTTTTGGACCTGAATCTCTTATATGGTCTGGATTGTAGTAAGCAAGTACTGCAACATACCAATCACCCTTAGCGTTTTGGTAAACATCCCTAAAGTAGTAGGATTGTGGAACTTCTCTATTTTTATTGTCATAATCATATTGACCATAGTCTGCTGGTACACTTGTTGTAATTGTTTGTTGGCCTGTTACTCCAGTTTGGCCTGGTGCAACTGTTACTGTAAATGGAAATGTTCCATCGTTTTGTGCAAAATACTTAGAAGGGATAATACCCTTTAGTTCTATCTTTGCTTGGCCCTTACCACCAGCTGACTTTTCATTGTATACATAAGTCAACTTGTTAGTTGTGTAGTCAAAGTATGGGTCTGCAACTTCTACTCCAGCTACCTTTATCTTTGGAAATTCTCCAAAGTATTGAGTAAAGTCTAGGTTTCTATCAAATTGGATAGAAAATCTTTGACCTGGTGCTGTATTTGATAGGTCTATTGTCGCATTGTACTTCAAGGACTCTAATCTATAAGCTTCCCAAACTTGTGGTCTAAAACCAATGTCTCCTGAGTCACCTTCGTTGATAACTAGGGATTGGGTTACATTTGTTACCTTTGCAGAAATTTTATCTTGGTCTTGTTCAACGTCTTCGATGTAGTAGTCTTCGCCGTTGATTGGTGTACCTGGTTTGTCTTTAAATCTTGGCTTGTAGGTAACTTGATTTGACTCGTCTACTGTAACGTCAAAGATAACGTCAGATTTAATATAGCCTTCTGGGGCTCTAGTTTCTTCTATTGTATACTTACCTTCTGGTAGGTCACCGAAGGATGCAAGGCCACCATTTTCACCTTTTGCATCAGGGGCTTGAGATTCTACTGTGGAAATTAGTTTGCCATTTGCATCCCTTATTTCAAAAGTTGCTCCAGCAACTGGTTTTTTGTTCTTGTCCCATTTTGTAACTTCTACTGGACGAGTTTCAAACTTCTCGTTAGTAACAGTTAAGGTTGTTTCCTTCTTAGCATCTTCTGCTGTTGTAGGTCTTATAGTTTGGTTTTCTAGTCTTGCGTTGTTTCCAACTGTAGTGTTGTTTGGATCATCCATTAACCAGTCGTAAGTTACGCTTGTACCCGCTGGTGATTTTGCTACTACTAGGAAACCCCAGTCCCTTGCAAATCTTTCTTGTGGGAATCTAATCCTATAACCTAGCTTTTGTGTATAAGGATCTTTAGGATATAGGTAAGCTCTAATAGGATTTGAATCTGGTGCATTTAGGACGTTGGTATTTCCTATATGATTTAAGACTTCTTGGTCCACACCTTGTTGGATCATTTCTTTTCTAAGATAATCTCTGTAGTATGGATTTACGTCATAAACTTGAACGTCTTTAAGATTATTAAATCTTTGTCCGCTTGATAGTATCAAGTTAAGTCTAGTGTCCTTGTCTGTTGATCCACCAGTTTTTGCTTCATTTGCCTTTAGGTAGATGTAGGTTGTAACAGATCCATCAGAATTTACTGTGGCATATTGCATAGCATTCATAAAGTCTGGATAGCCCTGGTGAGCAACTGTTACTGTTGGGTTGCCACCTACTTCTAACTTGGCAGAAGATCCTGATGCGGAAATTCTTCCGTTTTCATCTACTGTTATATTTGTAGTTTCTTGATTTAATTTATAGCCATTAGGTGCCTTTGTTTCTAATAATTGATAGGAACCTGGTGCTATATTTTGGAAGTGAATTTTACCTTCTGCATCTGTGGCTACTTCTGCTTCACCTTGACCTAGGAGTTTGAAAGTTGCTCCTTCAAGCGGCTTGTTTTCTTCGCCAGTTTTTATTAAAGTGAAATTTCCAAGTTGTGGATTTACTTCTACTGTTCCCCTGTTGGCAATAGCAAAAGTGTTAACATTATTTGGATCTTTCCAGTTGGTAGTTTCATAATAGGATATTGCTTTTCCATTATGAGTTTTATTTGTTGGAAAGACTTGTTTTATTTTAAGGTCGTTTTTGCTAGCAGTTCCGTCCTCAGCAATATCCCATACTTTTACGTCTTTTATAGTTATTGTTCTAATGGCTGGGTCTGGATTAGCTTGTGACTCAGTTGTAGTAGCTTCGCCTAAAACAGTTTCTTCATTATTAGGGTCTACTGCCTTAACTGTCATATCTGGCATAGTTAGACCTTGGTCAAGATTCCATTTTTGGTCAACATAGATGTCTTGGTACTTGGAGATTTTTACTCCCGCAAGAGTTTGCGGTTCTTTGTTGTCAGGAAGTGTTGAGTTATATTCGTAAACTGCGATAGTACCAACTGGTTTTTCTCCACTAATGCCTGTAGTGTCTTGAACCATTTGACCTGTTGTTGGGTCAATTTTGTAAACTCCAGTTTGTCCCCTGGAACCTGTTTGGTTTTCAAGAGTTCTTTCTTCTAGAGGTAATGTTGTCTTTTCATCGCCTGTTGAAACTCCATCTGTCACAGTCCATTTAGCATTATTTTCTGAAGTAAATTCACCAAAAACTGTAGTCCTGTTGTTCATACCTACTCTTGATGGAGTAGCTTCTGCTACCTTGTCTGGACCGTAGCCTTTATCTACTATTAGTCTCTTAGCTCCTAATTTATTGCTCATCTTAGTAAGCACAACAGAGACGTCCATCATATAAGCAGATTGTTTTCCAGTTACTGGTGTGTATAAATTATAAGTGATTTCTCTGGTACCTTTACCTGCAACGTGATGTTTAGAGTCAACTATACCAAATGCACCTGGCAGCTGATCAGTTAAACTTACATTTTTATCACGACTTGTAATTTCTCCAAGTCCAGATCCTTTGACTGTTGTGAAGTTGGCCTTGTAGCCTAAATCGTCTAAATCTGTGTCTGATGATATTTTAATTATCCAGTTGTATCCAATCAATTCTCTATCTCTAATAACTGGATTTGCAACTACATCTGTGTAAACTTTATAATTTGAATCATCTGGGCCAATGATTTGTGTAACATCATCTCTACCTGGTTCTATAATAGATCCAGCTAGGTTACCATTTTTATCAATTTTTTGTGGTACAAGATCTTTTGGTGGGTTGTTTACTCCAATTCCAGTTACCTTGTTAATTACTGTGAATGTTCCATCATCGTCAAGTGTAATATTTGCTGTATTATAATCTACAGGAATATTTAGGGGGACTTGTATATTTTCGTTGATATTTTTTGTTAAAGTATAAGTAATTGTATTTTTACTTGAATCATAAGTTGGGTTTGCTATAACTTCATTATTATACTTTATAGGTTTTAATGTGTTTTCATCATTTACAGTTAATTTATCATCTAAATGGATTGTGAAAGATTGTCCTTTTTGAACTGGTCCATTTTTATTTGAGATATCGTATCGAGTAATAATAGTAAACTTCTTACCTTCTAAGTTCAAATCATTTGATTCAGAACCTCTTACTGCTGATCTGAAAAATCCAAACACTGAAGATCTGCCCTCAGCTTGTCCTGGTATATTTGGCATTTGATAAAAAGTAAGTCCTGCTTCTAGTTCTTCTTCTGTAAGCTCCCTATCTTCTAGTCCCTTATATAGGTCGCTTATTTCTAATCCTTCATTTTCTGCTTGGTCGTCGTTAAGAACCATAAACATTTGAGGATCAAAGTTTTCATAGCCATGTCTTTCTATGAATTCTCTAAAAGCTTCTGTGTTATCCGCCATTAGTTTGGCTTGGTCTTCTCTTGATAAGTCGTACTTTTCTTCGAAGGTGTCAAGTAGGGCTTGGATTTCTTCTAGACCATTGTCTTTGTCTTTAAGAGCTTTTTTAAGTTCCTTGTCTGCTCTTTGTAGGTCTGTAAGTCCAAGGCCTTCTTTGATCTTTTCTAGTAGACCTTTTTCTTCTTCCTCTTCTGTAACTTTTTCTGTCTTATTTTTATCTTCTAATTTATTTGATTTTTCCTCGTTAAGACTTTTTTCTGATTCTTGTTTCTTTTGATCTCTTAGACCCTTTTCTTTTAACTTTTCTTCTAAGAGCTTTTCTAGTTCGATTCTCTTTTGGCGAGCGTCCCTATATTCTGCTTCGGCTGCTGCGGCTTCTGCTTCATTTGCTCTTGCTGCTGCGGCTTGTCTTTCAGCTTCGATTCTAAGAAGCTCTTGTCTTTGTTTTTCAAGGTCTGCATTTTCTTTTGCAGCTTGTTCTTCTTTAGCCTTTGCTTCTTCTGCAGCTTTAGCTTCTGCTTCTGCCTTAGCTTTTTCTTCAGCCTTGGCTTGGTCCGGTTCATTCTTCTTTGTGTTTTCAAAGAATTCGTAATCATCCTTGGTTTTCTTTCCCGGTATCAAGGCAGGAGCCTTGCCTGTTTCTTTAGGTTTGTTAGAAGAATCTTTATGTACTTCTTCCTTTTTCCTAGTATCGGGCTTCTCGGTCTTCTCGGCAGGCTTATTAAAGAGTTCATCGGAAATCTTTTCCTCAACCTTATTATTTGAATTCACGGATTTAGCTTCTTCAAAAAGGCCACCGCCTTCAGCAGCCAATGCTGTGACTGGGCTAAATACCTCCAATATCATTAATAATGCCAAGAATAGGCAAGTAAATCTTTTAAAAATATTATCCATTTTCTTTCTCCTATCTTTAATCAGTAATAAGTCTTTACTAGGAAATATGTAACTCTCTAGTAATATTATATATATTCTAATACACTAATAAAAATTTATCAATACCTATTTAATGGATTACCCCCCCCAATAGGCTTGATTCGGTCTTTCCTTAAAAACTATAGAATTCCTTAGTCTTTTAATCATAGCATATTATCAATTTAACTGGTGTAACTCTTTTGTAACTTCCTCTAAATATAGCGATTCCCTATACTTGCTTATTTTTAAATATTTATATATCTACAAAGGAGGTATATTTTTTGTATTTATTTTATACAATTTTAACCTAGAAGAAAATTTTTTTATTTTTTTAATATTTTGACTTTACAGCCCACAAATTTCCTAGTTTTTTAGTGTGTATTTTTATTTTTTTGCTAATGCTTTCTATTTATGAGGATCTATTTTCTATTTTTTATACAATAGTTTTGTATGGGAATTTTATTATCTATTAATTTTATTTTTGTATTATCTCCACATTAATTTTTTTTAATTATTAAGTTTGTAATATTTCCATAATCTTCTAAGTCTACTTGTAATATTTTAGTTTTTTAATTTTTAGCCTATATAGTAGTTTCTAATTTCAGCCTTTATAATAGTAGAAATTTTATTTTTAGAGCTTGTGATTTTCTTGTGAGTTTGCAATTTCTCATCACTTTGCAAGCAAGTGGAACTTCATATTTTATTGAAAGGTCATAAGTTTTTATCACCCTCTATTTCATCAGGACTTAAGATTTTCTTATAAAGTCTTGTTTGCTTGTGGCTTTTGATTTTATTATCACTTCATATTTACTTATAGCTTAATAATTTATTATCAGGTCCTATTCTCTAAAGCCTTTACAATTTTTTTCCTAAGTCATAAACTTTTATGACTTCATAAGATGTCACGACTTCACAAGAAATTTGCTCCATAAGCTTATAGGTCAAGACAAGATTCCTAGTGCAAATCCAAGTCCCCTTCGGTCCTTTTCTTTGGCAGATAGTTCACCTGACCTACTAGCCATAAAAAAAACTGACCTCCTTTAGTTGGTTTTTAGTCCAACTTTTGGAGGTCAGTTCATTTCTATAATGTTTTTCTTCTATTATAGATTGTATTTATTTGTTCTTTATATCTTACTAAAAATTTGTGGTTTATTCGTACCTCAAGGCTTCGATTGGGTCTAGCTTGGCTGCCTTGTTGGCTGGGTAGTAGCCGAAGAAGACTCCTATTAGCATGGAGAATCCCACTGCCACCACAATTGATCCAAGGGATGGAAGTGTTTGGAATCCCAAAAGCTTGGACCCAATTAGTCCTATTATGGTTCCCAGGATTATACCGAAGAATCCTCCAATAATACAAATTATTACGGACTCTATGATAAATTGCTTTCTTATGTCGGACCTTGTGGCTCCCAGGGCCTTTCTTATTCCAATTTCCTTGGTCCTCTCTGTCACAGACACGAGGAGGATGTTCATTACGCCGATTCCTCCAACTAAGAGGGAAATGGCTGCAATGGCTCCTATGGCAATTTGGATGGACCCCATAGCAGAGTTCATTTGTGATATTTGGCTCTTGGCTGAGTAGTAGGTAACTTCTGCTCGTGAGTTGTCCTTGTAGAATTTGGCATTTAAATCATCAACTAGGGCCTTGGCATCTTCTTCTATAGTGTCTGGGTTTTTTAAAGTGATGGAGATGTCGTAGTAAGATGTCCTTGGTTCTGTCAAAAGTTCTCTATCCCCAGTTGTCCTTGGGATATAAATGGATGAGCTTCCTCCATTGAGAGATTGACCCATGACCTTCATCTCTTCGTACTCATAAACTCCAATTATTGTGGCTACTATAAGTTTTCCATTGACGTCAATTTTCACTTCTTTGCCCAGGGCTTCTGGTGCTGGGACCTTGTAAATTTCTTCAAGGACCTTGTCTGATATTACTGCCACAGATTTGCCCCTTGCCACATCTTGGTCATTTAAAAATCTACCGGCAATCATCTTGAGTTTGAAAAGATTTTTTTCGCCCTCTGATGTGGAAACTATGGATACTGGCTCCTTCTTTCTCCCTTCCTTGACATAGCCTTGGCCGCTGGCTCCATGGTAGACTAAGTCTTCAATGGTCCTGCCCTTTTGTGCTTCTAAATAGTTTATTATATTTTCTGAGAAGTAGTCGGAGTCTGTGAGTTCTCCCCCATCGTAGTCGGCATTTTTTGGCTTTACATAAATTTGGACTGCTGTGTTGGCTATTGAGTCAAAGGCCTTGTTGACTGACTTGGTGAGGGCATCTCCTATGGTTGTGATGCCGATTACTGACCCTATACCAATTATTATCCCCAACATGGTTAAAAAGGACCTGAGCTTGTTGGACCTAAGTCCCTCTAGGGAGAGTTTTATTGTTTCTAGTATATCCATTAAATCTCCTCCAAAAGTCCATCTGTCATCTTGTAGATCCTACCAGCTTCCTTGGCCAGTTCCATGTTATGGGTGATAATGATTATGGTCCTCTTGTCTTCTTTGTTGAGTTTGTGGAAGAGGTCCATTACATTCCTGCCAGTCTTGGAGTCCAAGGCTCCCGTTGGCTCGTCTGCCAAGATGATATCGGGGTTGTTGGCCATGGACCTAGCTATGGCAACTCTCTGTTTTTGTCCTCCTGATAACTCATTGGGAAGGTGGTCCATCCTGTCCTTCATCTCCACTATTTCCAGCAGTCTTTCTGCCCTCTCTGCCCTTTCCTTTTTTCCCACTCCTGCATAGGTCATTGGAAGTTCTACGTTTTTTTGAGCATTGGACCTGGGGATTAGGTTGAAGTTCTGGAATACGAAGCCAATTTTTTTGGACCTGTAGGCTGAGAGCTCACTGTCCTTTAGGGTGGATATGTCTGTCCCGTTGAGTTCGTAATAGCCTGAGGTCTGCCTGTCGAGTAGACCAATGATGTTCATTAGGGTTGACTTACCTGATCCCGACTGGCCCACAACTGATACGAAGTCGCCATCGTTTACTTCAAAGTCTATGCCGTGGAGGATTTCCAATTCATTTTCTTTTCCTATATTAAAGGACTTTTTTATGCCCTCCATTTTTATAAGCTTGCCTGTCATTTTATAATAACTCCTCCGGCTTCTGCAGTGCTGGCGTCTACACTTTTTTCATCTCCATCACTTTCTTTGGAGTTTGGGTCCTTCATAAGGGTTAGCTTTGTTCCTTCTCCATAGCCTCCTGATGTGGCAAGGACCTTGTCGCCTTCCTTTAGGTCTTTGGACTTGATGGCAGTTTCTGCGTCATTTTCAAGTCCCCTTATGACTTCTACTTTTTCAACTTGGTAGTCATCCTTGCCAATGTTCTTTAGACCAAGGACATAGGACTTGCCATCTCTCTCGAAGATTGCGTCACTTGGCACCTTGAAGGTGTCTCTTTCTTGGCTGAGGATATATTTAACTCTTAGGGTCATGCCTGGAGCAAGCTTTTCTTCTTGTCCTTCATCTATTTCTATTACAGTTTTGTAGAGGACTTCGCCAGACTTGTTGTCTTCAGAAACTGGCATTGATGCTGGGTCAATGGAGATGACCTTGCCCTTGAAGACTTCGCCCACAAGGGAATCTGATGTGATTTCAACTTCTGTTCCCACACTTATGGAGTTCTTGTCGTATTCTTTGACTTGGGATTCTATCCTAAGCTTGTCTATAGTTTCGATCTTGGCAAGATATCCTGTTGGGACTTGGCCTTCCTTGGCTGGGACTTCTGTCACAGTTCCGTCTGCTGGTGCCTTGATCATGACCTTGTCTAGTTCCTGACTTAGATTTTCGATTTCCACATTATCAAGATTGTTGGCTCCTGCCTTGGCAGTGTTTAGGTTGTCTCTTAGGCCAGAAATTTCGTTGGCAACTTGTTGTTTTGTTGATTCTAGATTTTTCTTGGCATTATCATAGTTGTTCTTAGCAGTTTCAAGGTTCTTCTCTAGAGTTTTTAACTCGTCGTCACGAGATTTTCTTGCCTTTAGGGCCTTGTCTGCATCGGCATAGAGGTCTTCTTTTGCCTTTCTCACTTCAAGTTCTGTTGATTCAACTTGTTTTACTTGTCCTTCCACTTCTTTTTCAAGAGCTTCGGCTTGGGAATCGTATTTTTGCTCGTCAGCCTTAGCAGTGGCAAGGTCTTCGGATATTTTTCCTATCAGTATTTCTGTTTCGGCTTGTTCTCTTGTCAGGCTTTTGATTTTGTTTTTCAAGTCGTCAATTTCTCTTTGAAGCTTAGCAGTATCAATTTTTTCTCCACCTGTGGTATTCTCAACAATTTTTTCCTCAAGTGTTCCTGTGTTCATGCCTTGGTTGTTTACTGAAGGCTTGTTGTTATTATTATAATTTCCTTTTACATTTGGATTTTCTCCACCTACAAGCTGTCCTTGTTTTTCCGTTATTTTACCTTGGCTTTCAGATATTTCAATCCCAATTTCTGTAAGTCTTCTCTTGGCATTGTCAAGATCTGACTGCAAGTAGTCCTTGGACCTGGAAGAGTCTCTTGCAAGGGACCTATTTTCAGCAATTTTGTTCCTATTGCTATTTATGTCTTCCACAAGTTGCTTGTATCTTAGGTCAGTTGCTTCTTCTTGGTGGGCAAGATTTTGCCTGGAGTCCTTCTCTGCAACGATACCCTGGTTGTATCTCTCGTCGATACTTCTCTTGAAGTCATTGTAAGATTTCTCTGCAGCAAGGTATTGGTCCATAGCTTGAGTTAGGGAAGTTTCTGCAGCAACAAGGGCTGGGTTCTTGCCATTCTTTTGGCCAGTAACTGCTTCAGAAAGTCTCTTCTTGGCAGCAGAAATTTGTGCCGACACATTTTTGTCTGTGGCTTCCTTTTGGGCCTTCCTTGATTTTAGTTGTTGCTCAATGCTTGAGGAGTCAAGCTTGGCTATGACGTCGCCCTTCTTGACCTTGTCGCCAACCTTTACATTGACTTCTGTCACTGGAAGGGACTTTTCAGCAAATACTTCCACTGAGTTTGATGGAACAACCTTTCCCTTTTCGCTGACGGAGTTTGTCACGCTCCCCTTCTTTAGAGTCACAACTTGGTTTTCAGATATTGTTTCTCCCTTTCCTCCTCCAAGGCCAGCAAATTTTGGTATAAGTATTAGGGCCAGGATAAGGGCCAGCCCTCCTCCTGCTAGAATTTTATTTCTTCTATTTTTAAGTATGGTGTCTTTCGCTTTTGTGTAAAATTTTTTCATATCTACCTCCAGACTTAATTATATATTAAGTTTCTCAAGAATTACAATAGTAAAGACCTGCAAAAGTCTTTCAAATTTATTAAGATTTGCCTAAATTTCCTTGAAAGATGTCTTGGCTTAATTATAAAATAGAAAGTATAAAGCTAGAGTAAAGAAAGTCAGGGAGGTGGAAAATGCTAGAAATTTTAATTTTAATTTTATTTATGGTGAATCTCTTCATAGCAATAATCTTTGACATATCAATTGTCCTTGCCCTTTTTATGAATTTGATTCTCCTAATAATTTACGCCTTTATAAAAGATTATAAATTAAAAGAAATTTTTCACATGGTCTATGAGGGACTCTTGGACACAAAGACCATCCTCTTTGTCTTTGTGTTAATTGGGATGATAACAGGTATTTGGCGATTATCGGGGACTATTGCCTACATAATTTATAAGGGGACTGTGCTTATTGCCCCAAAGTTTTTCTATGTGGGAGTTTTTATTTTTAACTCTGCCATTTCCGTCTTAACTGGGACAAGCCTTGGGACTGCTTCCACTTCTGGCATAATTTCCATGTCTATTTCAACAGCCATGAACTTCAACCCCTATATCACTGGCGGGGCAATTTTGTCTGGCTGCTATTTTGGCGACAGGTCATCTCCAATGTCAACATCAGCCCTCTTGGTTGCAACTCTTACCAAGACTGACCTCTATGTTAACTTGAAAAATATGTTTAGGACCTGTGTCATCCCCCTAGTTTTGACCCTAATCACTTTTCAAATTTTTAATTTTGGAATTGATGCTGAGATAAATTCCCAAAGTTTGAGGTCCATTGCCGAGGTTTTTAATTTTAATTTCTTCTTGGTGGTCCCAACTCTTTCCATAATCATCTTGGCAATTTTTAAAGTGGACATTAGAATCAACATGGTTATTTCCATTATAATTTCTATCTTATTTGCCATAATCTTCCAAGATGCTGGCCTTGGAGAAATTTTTAAGGCCTTGATTTTTGGTTTTCACATTGACTCTGATGTGGGACGACTAGTAAACGGTGGCGGCCTTCTATCTATGAAAAAGATGCTACTTATTGTAGGGATTTCATCTGGCTACTTTGGTTTTTTCAAGCACACAGACCTCTTGGTGGTTGTGAAAAAATATGTAAACATCTTGTTTGAAAAGCTGCCCGACATGGTGGTAATGTCCTTTATTTCATTTATAATCGCAGGCTTTTCTGCCAACCAAACCTTGACCACTATGATCACCTACGAGATGGCAAGGGAAAATTATAAGGACTCCTACAAGTTGGCCCTTGATCTTGAGAACTCTGCAATTATGACTCCACTTTACATTCCCTGGAACATAACGGGCAGGACTCCTCTTGAAATGGTTGGTGGACCGATAGGGGCAATTTTATTCTCCTTCTACCACCACTACATTGTCCTGGTAAACACACTGGCATCTTGTGTGGACTTTTATAGGAATAAAAAATAAATTAAGATATGAAAAGACTCAGGCCTATAAAACCTGAGTTTTTTTATTCTATATCTTTGTAAAAGTTCTTGGTTTAAGTTTATTTTCTATGGCTCCAAGGGCGAAGTCTGCCAAGACTGCCATTAGGGCTGTTGGGATTGCTCCCGCTATTATTATTGGACTTCCATTGGCAACTGTGATTCCCCTTGTGATTATATCTCCAAGACCTCCTGCTCCAATGAAGGTTCCTACTGCCGTAACTCCTATGGCAAGTACAAGGGCATTTCTTATGCCACCCATGATTATGGATATGGCAAGGGGAAGTTCTACCTTTTTCATTATTTGAAATTTCGTCATCCCCATTCCCTTGGCTGCATCAACAAGTTCTGGTGTCACTGAATTTATTCCTCCAACTGTGTTTTTTAATATTGGAAGGATTGCGTATAAGAATACTGCAAAGACCACTGTGTCTGGCCCCGTTCCTATTAAAAACATGAGGATAGCTAGCATGGCAAGGGATGGGATTGTCTGCATTACATTGGCAATGCTTATTGTGAGTCTTGATAGTTTTCCCTTCCTTGCAACTGCAAATCCAAGTGGGATTGCCACTATTGACGCAAAGAGAACTCCGTAAATGGAAATTAGAAAGTGTCTAATAAATTGTTCAAAGACATAGGATGCGTTCTCCATATAGTAAATCATTACATCAGACATTTTTTCCTCCTTCCACTGCTTCCTTGTATTCCTTTATCATTTCTGGATCAACTTTTACATCTTCAAAGTAATTATGTTTTTTCAAGAAGTTTTCTGCCACTACTGCAGGCATCTCTAAGTCTTCGTCTGCCTGACGGTTTAGTTCTTGCATATCTTCTGATGAGATTTGACCCACAAGCTTCATCATTATTGTCTCAAGCTCTGGATATTTTTCCACAATCGCCTTTGATAGGACTGGCGAGCAGTCATAAGGTGGGAAAAGTCTCTTGTCATCTTCTAGGACAACTAGGTCATAGGATGAAATCTTTCCGTCTGTGGAATAACCTAGGACTAGGTCCATTTCTCCACTTGCAAGGGCTGTGTAAACTAAGCCAATGTCCATGGGATAGACTGTCTTAAAGTCAAAGCCGTAGATTTCCTTAAAGGCCTTGTAGCCGTCTCCCTCCCTCTTTATCCAAGCAGTGTCAACTCCAACTTCGAGATTGTCCTTTAATTTCTCAAGGTCAGAAACTTTTTTAAGATTATTTTCTTCTGCGAATTTTTTTGTAACCATAAAGGCATAGGTGTTGTCAAATCCAAAGGATGGGTACCAGTATCTTTCCCACCTCTTGTAGTATTCCTCCATAACAACCTTCTCTGCCTCTTTTGGGTCCTTTATTGGGTCCATGCCAAGTTCTCCACTTAGGGCTGTACCTGTGTACATGGCTCCAACTATGTTTACATCTCCCTTTAACATGGCTATGTGGTTTAGAACAGATGATGACAAGTTGGTAATAAGTGAAACGTCTATGTCGCTGTGGTGTTCTATCATTTGCTTAACAACTTCTCCCAGGATCTGTCTTTCTGTGTTGGATCCCGTTGCCACAACTACGCTAGTCTTGGTATTGCCACCAAGACCTGGTAGGGTGCAGGATGTCAAAAAGATTGGAAGTATAAGAAATATTAAAAGAAATTTTTTAATTTTTTTCATTATGCCACCTCACTTTTCTTGTTGGGAGATAGTTTTTCTTCTAGGATTCCAAAAAGGAAATCCACTATTATTGCCATAAGTGTAACTGGGATTGTCCCCCAAACTACCATTGGCATTATTGCATTAGTAAGTCCGTTGAAGATAAAGTCCCCAAGTCCACCTGCTCCTACATAGGCTGCAAGAGTTGTCCAAGCAAGGACGTAAACCCCTGAAAGTCTTATACCACCCATGATAACTGGCATGGCCATAGGGATTTGGACCTTGAAGAGTATTTGGGACCTTGTCATTCCCATTCCCTTGGCTGCGTCAATTAGGTTTTCATTTACTCCTGCTATACCAAGATAGGTGTTCCTCATAATCGGAAGCAAGGAGTAGATAAATAATGAAACTATGGCTGGTTTCTTTCCAACTCCAAAAAGTGGAATCATAAGTGCCAAGAGGGCAAAGGATGGAACTGTTTGTAGAACTGATGCTATTGCCATGACAATTTTTGCTGCCTGTTTGGACCTATTTAGTAAAATTCCAATAGGAACTGCCACTAGGATTCCAAGGGCCAAGGAAATCGCCGCAATCATAAGGTGTTCCAGGGACTTCGTTAAAATTTCTCCACTGTTTGCTAGTAAAAAATCAATCATTTTTATCACCTATTTTCTTAGGTGATTCACCTGATGCATCCTTCATAAGTTCAGACAAATTGTCCTCTTCGTAAATTTCCTCAACTTCTTCCTCTTCTTCATTTTCCCAAAGGTTGGTGTAAATTGTATCAACTACTGATGCCCTGGTAACAAGGCCAACTAGCTTGTTCTCATCGTCAACTACTGGAAGGTTCTTTATGTCGAGATTATAGATATCACGAATGGCATTCATGATAACTGTGTCCTTGTCTATGGCATAGACCTTATCCATGACTTCGTGAAGAGGCTTTATGTGCTTACCAAATTTTCCTATGTCAAACATGCCCACTGCTCCAAGTAGGTGACCTTCTTCGTCTGTAACGAAAATTGTATCGACTCTCTTGTTCCTCATTAGGGCAAGGGCATCGTAGGTTGACCTGTCACTTGTGAGGGAAACTGGGTTCTTTAACATTATTGTCTCAACAGTCCTATAAGAAGTCTTGGCCTCGTTCATCTTTTCTTGGCCCAACATTTCTTCTACGTATTTTGATTTCGGATTTTTAAGTATATTTTCTGGTGTGTCAAATTGTTCAACGTGACCCTTTTTCATGATGACTATCCTGTCTGCAAGCGAAAGGGCTTCGTCCATGTCGTGGGATACAAAGACTATTGTCTTTCCCATTTCTCTTTGAAGTCTCTTCACAAGTTTTTGTAGGGCGTCTCTTGTTATTGGGTCAAGGGCACCGAAGGGTTCGTCCATTAGGATTATGTCTTGGTCTGCTGCCAAGGCCCTTATTACACCAATTCTCTGTTGTTGACCACCAGATAATTCTGATGGATATTTTTCTAAGTAAGATAGTGGCAGGTCAACTTTTTCTATTAAGTTCTCTGCAATTGGTCTTAATTTTTCTTCGTCCCACTTAAGAAGTCTAGGAACCAAAACTATGTTGTCGTAAACTGTCATGTGGGGCAAGAGCCCAATTTGTTGGATTACATATCCAATTTGCCTCCTAAGATCAACGGCATCCATGTCCTTGATGCTAACTCCGTTAATGAGGATCTCGCCTGATGTGATTTCGTTCATCCTGTTGATCATCCTCATACAGGTAGTCTTGCCCGATCCACTGGCTCCAATAAAACATATAAATTCGCCATCCTTGAATTTTAAATTTATATTTTCAGCTGCAACCTGATTACCGGGATAGATCTTACTGACATTTTTAAATTCAATCATTAACAATCTCTCCTTTAATCAATATTCTTTAGTGTCTTTGAAAATTTTATTTTCAATTTGCTTGCTTTCTAATTTTTCAACTATGACTATTATACCCAAAAAGAGGAAGTTTGAAAAATCCATTCCTTTGATAAAGTGTTAGTGCTATAATTTACTTGTAAGAACATTTACATTTTTTATTATGAAGGAGGTTATTATGGCTAACGATTATCATGAACCCGCTAGTGAAATGACGAAGAAGCAAAGGGAAATTGTAAGAGCAATTAACTCTCTAAAAGAAGAAATCGAAGCAGTTGACTGGTACTACCAAAGAGTTGCAGTTACTGACGACAAAGAACTAAAGGAAATCATGTGGCACAATGCCGAAGAAGAAATTGAACACGCAATGATGACACTTGAATGGCTTCGTCGTAACCAAGAAGGTTGGGACGAACAAATGAGGACTTACTTATTCTGCGAAGGCAACATCATGGAAGCAGAAGAAAATGCCAAGGAAGATGACGAAGATGAAGAAGATGATAAAAAATCTTCTAAGTCAAAGAAAACTACAAAGAAGAAATCTAAATAAGATATAATTTTTTGCATAAAGAAAGACTTCTCACTGTGAAATGAGAAGTCTTTTTTGTTTATATTTTTTTCATTCTTAGGTCTAGATTCTTTTCATTAATCTTGTACTCTGTGTACTCTTTTATTAGAGCGTAGATAGTTGATGCAAGTGGTATGAAGCCCCACATGCCCACTACACCAAAGAGTGAACCACCTATTGTAATTGCCACAAGAGTCCAAAGTGACGGAAGTCCAACTTCGTTACCAACAAGTTTCGGATAAACTAGGTTTGACTCAACTTGTTGCAAGATTAGGACCAAGGCTATAAAGATAAGGCCCTTTGTTGGGTCTTCGATTACAATCATGACAAAGGCCATGGCACCACCAAGGAAAGGACCAATAATTGGAATAAGGTCTGTGACACCAACTATTACACCAATTGTGGCTGCATTTGGCATTCTTAAAATTAAGCAAGCAATAAAAGTTGCTATACCTATAAAGGTTGAAACTGTAAGCTGTCCCCTGATGAAACCAAAGAAGTTTTCATGTAAAAGGTGGGCAACGTGTAAGATTTTGTTTGCGACCTTGTTGTTAAAATATGAGTAGCAAATTCTTGTTGCTTGATAGCCCAGTCTTTCCTTGTCTGCAAGGATGTAAATTGATGTAATAAGTGCAAGGAAGAAGGAAACCAAACCACCTAATATACTTGATGCAGTGGAAAGTGCAGAGTTTAGTATGTGGGATGAATTTTCATCAGATTTCACGAAGCCCTTGACCCTATTAAAAATTTCATTCCAAGACAAATTGTCGTACTCAGCTTGGAGCCTGTCAGAATAATTATTGAGATAAGGAATCTCTCTTGTCTTATCAATTGCCATTTGCAAGAAACTTGGAAGGGACTTCCTGAGTTCGTTAAAGGAATTGATTAGTTGTGGGACAATTACTGCCGTAATGATAAAGAAAACTAGGATTATCACTATAAAGGATAAGGCAATGGATATTGTCCTCTTGTGCTTTTGAAATTTTTCATTTTTTATCTTGTCAAAAACTTTGTCCTCTAAAAAGTTTAGGGGTATTTTCATTATAAAGGCAATGACTCCTCCTAAAATGAAGGGAGCGCAAATGCCAAGCAAGACTCCAAGGCCTGAAAATATTGTCCTGGAGTTTACAAATAAGTATACCACAAATAAGAGGGCAAGCCCTGTCAAAAATATTTTCTTGTAGACATCTGTCTTAAAGGTCAATTTTGACGGGGTGTTTTTTTCTTTTAATTCTCTTTTTTCTTCCATTTTTTCCTCTTTCCTTGAAGCTACATTCCAAAGTAGTCTTCAAAAAATTTTTTCTCTATGTTTTTTGTTCTGTTTAAGTAAATCTCTAGGTAGTCATAAAAGAGAGAGCCCTTATCTATCTTGGGGTTTTCTCTCTTTGTCCTTTGAAGATACCCGCCCTCGTGAGGGGCAGGAAGTCTTGACGACCTTCCCCTCTTCTTAACTTCATGACCTTCTGGATTTAGCTCAATAATAATTTCGAAATTTTTGTCACTAGGTCCTTCCTTCTTCTTGTAGTCAATGTCAAGTTTCTCCTTTTTATTGGGCTCCCTCTCAAGGGGGATTAGGTACCTAACAGGATTTAGGGCAAGGGAGGTCTCTTCAGTCTTTTCTTCAAAGGAAATGACTCCAGAGTCCAAGTCTTTTTTTAAATTTTTTAACCTTTGCCCTTCATCCATGCTTTCAAAATTCTTGTCCTTCAATTTTAAAATCCTCTCAATACATCAGGCCTAAAGGACTTTTTCTTTAGGGTCCTTTCTATAGCACTTATTAGACCTTCCCTGTCTTGGTTTAAAGTTCCTGCAAGTAGAACGTAGTTGGAAGCGTGGTTGGACCTAAATACTGTGCCTTCAGAGTCCACGTGTTCCAAGAATATTTTCATTTCTTCAAGGATTTGACCTGCATCTGGCATCTTGAACTTGCCACTTGCATAGTCTTCATAAAGAGGTGTGTTCTTGTAGATCCTCATTGTAAGATAACCCAAGAAATCTGGCTTAGTTTCTGAAATTAGTTTGGCAGTTCCAATGGCATTTCTCTCCATGCCCTCTACTCCGCCAAGGCCTGCTATGATTGTGATGGAAGTTGTAAAGCCAGCTTCCTTTGCCTTCTTCATGGCAGTCACATATTCTTCATAAGTTACGCCCTTATTAATTTCCTTTAGGAGCTCTTCGTCTCCTGTTTCAAATCCAATATAGAGCATTTCAAGTCCTTCAGTCCTAAGTTCTTTTAGTTCTTCTAGGGACTTCCTATTTATATCTTGGGCAGTTGCATAGGAAGAAACCCTCTTTACATTGGGATAATATTTTTTTATTGTCCTTAGGATTTCAACAAGATCCTCTGTCTTTAATACTAAGGCATCCCCATCTGCCAAGAAGATTCTTTCAAAGTAATCTCCATAGGAACTCATTTCTATTAGGTCCTTCTTTATGTCTTCAAGGGATCTTATTCTAAAATCATCTTCCTTGTACATGTAGCAAAAAGTACAGTCGTTGTGAGAGCAACCCACTGTAGCTTGAACTATTAATGACCTAGCCTCACTTGGCGGTCTAAAAACATTTCCGTAATACTGCATATAACTTCCCTCTCTTTTATTTTAATTTTTTCCGTGCTTCTTTAATAAGTTGTCCTTTAGTTGCCAAAGTTCTTCTGACAAGTCGACAATGTATTCATTTGGATTGTCAAGTCTCTTTGTTTCTTCCCAAAGGGTATCGAGTTCATCCTTGGCCCTTTGTCTTATTTCATCAAGACTTGGCATGTCATAGATAAGTTCTCCCTTGTCATAAATTTGGACAAGGACCTTCTTAACTGTGTAGTCTGTAAGGGTCTTTCTCTTCCAAGTGTAAATTGGGTGGAAGACTTCGTAATTGTCCTTAGGGATTTCTTCATCTCTTAGGGCAATGACATCACCCATGGCCTTGCCTGTTTCATTTTCATAGAACCTGTAAAGTTCCTTAAAGCCTGGTGTAGTAATTTTTGCCACGTTTTCAGAAATTTTAATCTTTGGAGTGATTTTTCCATTTTCATCTTCTGTGGCAACAAGTTTATAAACTCCACCAAAAACTGGTGATGACTTTGATGTGATTAGTCTTTCACCAACTCCAAAGGAGTCAAGCTTTGCTCCTTGGTGGAGGATTGTCCTAATTGTGTACTCGTCTAGGGAGTTGGATGCCATAATCTGAACATCTTCGTAGCCTGCGTCATCAAGCATCTTCCTCGCCTTGTTGGAAATATAAGTGATATCTCCTGAGTCAATCCTTATTCCCTTAGGTCTAAATCCACGTGGGACAACTTCTTCGTCAAAGACCTTGATGGCATTAGGGACACCTTCCTTTAAGGTGTCATAAGTGTCAACAAGAAGTAGGCAGTTGTCTGGATAGACTCTTGCAAAGGCCCTAAAGGCTTCTAGTTCTGTGTCAAACATTTGAACCCAAGAGTGGGCCATTGTTCCAAGAGCTGGCACCCCAAACATCTTGTCTGTCAAGGTGTTGGCTGTTCCTGCACAGCCACCAATGTAGGCTGCCCTTGCTCCAAGATTGGCTGCAGAATATCCTTGGGCCCTTCTGGATCCAAATTCAACAACTGGTCTGCCCTTGGCTTGTTTAACAATTCTTGATGCCTTAGTTGCAATCATTGATTGGTGATTAATTGTAAGTAGGACCATAGTTTCAAGCATTTGTGCTTGGATTGCAGGACCTCTTACTGTTAATAGTGGTTCGCCAGGAAAGGCCAAGGTTCCTTCTGGCATTGCCCAAACGTCACACTTAAATTCAAAATTCTTTAAGTAAGTTAAAAATTCTTCGTCAAAAATTCCTTTTTCTCTTAAAAAGTCTATGTCTTCATCAGAGAAGTGAAGATTTTCCATATACTCGATAAGTTGTTCAAGGCCTGCAACAATTGTGTACTCTCCATTGTCAGGCACCTCTCTAAAGAACATGTCGAAGATGACTGTCTTGTCCCTTAGTCCTTCCTTAAAGAATCCATTTGCCATTGTCAGCTCATAGAAATCCACAAGCAGAGTGTAGTTTTTCTTTACATTATAATTTACCATTTTAATACTTCCTTTTCTTTCAACTAGCTCGGCTAGTTCCCTTTAGTTAATTACATAAATTATATCACAAAGGACTTTGTTTTTATAATTTAATGAACTTTACCTATATATTCCCAAAAATATTTTTATAAAAGACTTCTTGTGTTATAATTTTTAAGAAAATTTTTGACCTGGATTTTATTTTCATTAGGAAGGTCTTAAAGATTTATACTTTCTTATCAATAAGTAAATAACTATGCTATAATAAAAACAGATTGGTAAAGGTGAAATTTTTTGGAAAAAGTTAAAAGTATTGTGGACATAGAGAGGTCCCTAATAAAAACTTATAGGAGAGATATTTATAAAAAATTCGTCAAGGGAATCAACAATTATGAAATGATTAGCCCTGGCGACAAGATTGCTGTTGCTATATCAGGAGGCAAGGACTCCCTAACTCTTGCTAAGCTCTTGCAAGAACTCAAGAAGCACAACAAGGTTCCCTTTGAATTAGAATTCATCGCCATGGACCCAGGCTACCTTCCTGAGAACAGACAAAGGCTTGAATACAACTGCGAGAAACTTGGTATACCCGTTAAGGTTCACGACTCTGACGTATTTTCTGTTGCAGAAAAATTGTCTGAAGGAGGATCAACTTGTTACATGTGCGCTAGGATGCGTCGTGGCAACTTATACAACAGAGCCCAAGAGCTTGGCTGCAACAAGCTTGCTCTAGGCCATCACTTTGACGATGTCATAGAGACAGTTCTTCTAAATATAATTTATGCTGGCGATTTCAAGACAATGATGCCAAAGTTAAAGTCTAAAAACTTTGAAGGTCTTGAGCTCATTAGGCCCATGTATCTTGTTAAGGAAGAAGCCATAATTAGGTTTATGAAGTCAACTGGACTAACTGCTCTTGACTGTGCCTGCACAGTTACCCAAAAGAAGTCTGGCAACAAGAGATTTTTTATAAAAGACCTCATTGAAGAGCTAAAGAAAGAAAATAAAAACGTGGACATCAACCTCTTGCGTGCAACAGAAAATGTCAACATGGAGCAAATCCTTGGCTACAAGGAGAAGGGCGAGAGACACAGCTTTTTAGAGTTTTACTAAAATTATATTAATCCTGAATTTTATTGGGATTATGGGGTAAGAAAGTTATTGTGATATTTACTATCTTAAATAAGAAGAACAAAGGCTTAATCAAGTCCTTGTTTTATGAAAATATAAGGAGGATATATGGAAAATTTATTGTCAGTGCCTATTAAAGATGATATTTATTTTATAGGTACAAATGATAGGAAGACAGAACTATTTGAAGGAATGTGGCCACTACCAAAGGGTGTTGCTTACAACTCTTTTGTATTAAAGGGAGAAAAAAATATACTTTTCGACCTAGTAAGGGTTAACACAATTGACGATTACATTCAAAAAATCAATGAAATTATTGGAGAAAATGAAAAAATTGATTACATAGTAATCAATCACATGGAACCAGACCACACATCTTCAATTAAATCAATCTTGGATATTTATCCAGATGCAAAGCTTGTTACAAACAAGAAAGCCGTTGCAATGCTAAAGAACTTCTACGAAGTTACTGACAACATCATAGAAGTTAAGGAAGGCGAAACTCTTGAACTTGGTAATAGAAAACTTACTTTCTACATGACTCCAATGGTTCACTGGCCAGAATCTATGGTTGCCTATGAAGAAGCAACTAAGACTTTATTCTCACAAGACATCTTCGGTGGCTTTGGAACACTTGATGGTGGAATCTTTGACGATCAAATCGAATACGATTCAAACTATCTGGAAGAAACTACAAGATACTTCATCAACATTGTTGGTAAGTATGCAAATCAAGCCCTAAAAGCCCTTAAAAAACTAGAAGGTCTTGATATTGAATTAATTTGTCCAGACCACGGACCTATTTGGAGAAAAAACCCACAAAAGATCATCGACATCTACACTTCACTTGCTAAGCAAGAAACTATTGATGGTTGTGTGGTAATCTACGGATCAATGTATGGTAACACAGAAACAATGGCAGAAGCAGTAGCAAGAGGACTTGCTGAAGGTGGAATCAAAAACGTCAAAGTTCGTGACATAACAAAGACTTCAAACTCCTACCTACTTTCTGACATCTGGAGATACAAGGGAGTTATCTTGGGATCATGTTCTTATGACAACAACCTATTCCCACCAATGAACTACCTATTGACAGAAGTTTCTCACCAAAGAATGAAGAACAACTACTGGGGAATCTTCGGTTCCTACTCATGGTCAGGTGGAGCCCTAAAGACTCTAAAAAAATACATGGAAGAAGGCAAGTACGATGTGCTTGACACTCAACTTGAAATCCAAGGCGCAGCAACTAATGAAGAATTAAAACAACTTATAGACTTTGGTAAGGAAATGGCTGCAAAAATCTTAGCAAAAGAAGATTAATAAATTCAAATAAAAAAAGTCTCCACTTATGGCATGAACTGACCCCCAAAAGTTGGACCTAAAAACCAACTTAAGGAGGTCATTTTTTAGTACCATAAATAGTGTAAGAAAGGAAGTAATTCCTATCTTGCACTATTTTT
>CABQNX010000018.1 GCA_902465645.1 uncultured Peptoniphilus sp. | reverse complement strand
AAACTTTATCCGTCTGCGCCATAGCCTTTATAAGTTCTACAGGAAGATTTATGCTTCCTATACGTGAGGACTCTCCTTCTACAAAGACAGGACCCTGTTTAAAACTTTTAAAGCTTTCCATAAGCTCCGATTCAAAGTTCTTTTGAGAAGGCTGCAAGCCCATGCCTACTCCCCCAAAGAGGGATCCTCTGTGTCTTGCAAGTCCTTCAAGGTCAAGGACATTCTCCCCTCGCTTCCTTAGCTCTTTTAAAATTTCCGTCTTACCACAGCCAGTATAGCCTTTAAGGACCACATACTTGTAATCCTTAAGAGTCTCCATAAAGTTAAGGACATATTTTCTATATGACTTGTATCCATGATCTAACTTGTAGACCTTGTGTCCCAAGGTCTTTAAGAGATTAAAAAGTGCAGTAGAACGAAAACCTCCCCTAGAACAAAAGAGGACAACTTCATGGTCTTCTTCCATTTGGGAAATACGCCTATAGTAATCAGTAAGCTTAGGTGCAAAGAACTCCACACCTTTTTCCTTTGCTCCCTTTATATCTCCTGACACATAGAGAGTGCCTACAATTTTTCTCTCCTCATTTGAAAGTAGAGGCATGGATATTGCTCCTAAAATTGTCCCATCTTCAAACTCTCCTTCACTTCGCAAGTCAATAAAGAGAGGATTTTTAAATTTTAAAATTTCTTCATAATCTGTTGCTTTAAACATAGCTTTATTATAGTTGTTTTAAAAAATTTTTTAAAGTGTTATAGTGAGTATAGAGGTGAAACGATGAAGCTTCAAGTATGCGGAGGTTGTAATGCAAAAATTTCAGCCTCCTCTTTAAAAGCAACTTTAGACATATTGGAAGTATTTAAGAGAAAAGAAGTCTTGGAAGGCTTTGCAAAAAATGACGATGCCGCCATTATAAAATTAAGTGACGATATAGCAGTGGCACTTACCTGTGACTTCTTTCCTCCAATGGTAGAAGACCCCTTTGCCTTTGGAGAAATTGCGGCGGCAAATTCCCTGTCAGATATTTATGCCATGGGTGGCGAGCCTGTGGCAGCACTTAACTTAGTCTGCTTTCCAGAAGAGGAAGACAGAAGTATTTTGGAAGAAATATTAAAGGGCGGAGCTGCAAAACTTAAAGAGGCCCAGTGTAGCTTGGTGGGCGGTCATTCCATTCACGACCCAAGAATAAAATATGGACTTTGTGTCATGGGAATTTTAAATCCCCAAAAAATTTACAGTAACAACTCTTCAAGAGTGGGCGACAAATTAATACTTACAAAGCCCTTGGGCGTGTCCCTACTCTCATCTGCAAGAACTGTGGGTGAATGTGAGGATAAGTACTTTAAAGGCGCAGTGGAATCCATGAGGACTTTAAACAAGTACGCCTGCGAAATACTTAAAAAGTACAAAGTAAATGCCATGACCGATGTGACAGGCTTCGGTCTTATAGGTCACTTAAGTGAAATGGTCTCAGACACTGCCGTAATTTATTCAAATAATTTAAAAATACTTCCCGGTGCCAAGGAGGCTGCAGAAGAATTTCTCTTTACTGCAGGAGGTCAGCGCAATAGAAAGTCTTACGCCGACTTGGTGGACTTTGAAATCCAGGACTTCGCCTTGGAAGAAGTCCTTTTCGATCCTCAAACATCAGGTGGACTTTTGGTAGCACTTGCTGAAGACGGAGAAAAAGCTTTGGAAGAATTGAAAGCTGCAGGAATTCCCGCAGCAATTGTGGGAGAAATAATTCCCGCTCAAGATAAAAAAATAATAGTGAGGTAAAAAATGAAAGAAATCGATGCACTTGGACTTCTTTGCCCAAGACCTGTAATACTTGCGAAAAAGTTAATTAAAGAAGAAAACCCTAAGGAATTTGCAGTCCTTGTAGACAATGAAATCGCAACTGAAAATCTCTCCAAGATGGCGGACCAATTGGGCTACGACACAGAGGTGGATAAGGAAGACAAGGTCTACAAGGTAAAATTTAAAAAAAATAGGGACAAAAAACTTGAACAAGACTACAACAAGGAGGAATTTATTGTAGTCTTTTCATCAGATGAGCTCGGCATAGGCGATGAAGAATTTTCCAAAAAACTTTTGGAAGGATTTGTCTACTCCCTTTCAGAAAAAGACCAAGTCCCCACATATGTAGTCCTTTACAATCACGGCGTAAGGCTTTCAACAATAAATGAAAACACCGTAGCCGACCTTAAAAAGTTGGAATCAAAGGGTACAACGGTACTCTCCTGCGGACTTTGCTTAGGCAACTACAACTTAAAGGAAAAGCTTAAAGTGGGACAAGTGACAAATATGGACAAGATTGTGGATCTGCAAATACATTACAGGACAGTGAAACCCTGTTGAGTTACAAACTTTTAACCTTTAGGTCGGTAAACTATGCCATGGAAGCGGAGAAAAAGACTAAGGGCTTAAGGACCCGCCTTATCACTCTCCCATCTTGGGTCACATCAGACTGCGGCTTCGGTCTTAAAGTGGGAGAAAACTTGGAGGACGTTGTGAAAATTTTAGGCAGAGAAAATATAGAAGGGATTTACGATATTAAATGATTTACTTAGACAATGCATCAACAACTTTAATAAAGCCTGAATCAGTAGGCATAGCCGTAATGGAAGGGATTAACTCTCGCAATTTCGCAAACCCCAACAGAGGCTCCTATGAAATGTCTTTAAATTCTTTAAGAGCCCTTTACGACTTACGAGAAGACTTGGGAGAACTTTTTGGCGTGAAGGCACTAAACCTGTCCCTCTGCGCAAATGTCACTACTTCCCTCAACTTAGTTTTAAATTCACTTTTACATGAAAAAGATCACATAATAACTTCAATGGCGGAACACAATTCCGTCCTTCGTCCTTTAAATCATTTAAAACTTAAAGGAGTAGAAGTGTCCTACCTGCCTTTAGCAGGAGATAAAATCGACTTAAGCTACCTAAATAAACTCCTTCAGAAAAACACAAAGGCAGTGTGTCTAACAGCAATGTCAAATGTGTCGGGACAAATCACCAACTTAAAAGCTGCGGCAGACTTTTGTAAAAAACAGGGACTTATTTTAATCGTAGACGGAGCACAAGCTGCAGGCACCATGGCCTTAAATTTAAAAGACTTTGACCGCACCATCCTTTGCTTCACGGGACACAAGTCCCTTTACGGACCAGAGGGCACGGGAGGCATTGCCCTAAAGGGAAATATAAAATTTGAAGAAGTCTTCTCAGGTGGCGGCGGAAATTCAAATGACGAGCACCAAAGCCCATTTATGCCTGACATATTTGAATACGGTACCATAAATGTCCATTCCAACTTGGGACTTTTGGCTGGAGTAAAGTATGTAAAGTCACTAGGCATTGATAAAATTTCAAAGGACCTGTTTGAACTTTCATCCTACCTTTACAAGTCCTTGAAGTCTTTGGAAGGCATAAGGCTTTATGGAGACCACGCCTATCCCCACGGACCAATTGTGTCCTTTAATTACAAGGACTATTCTTCAGAGGAAGTGGCGGACCTACTTTGGCAAAAGGGAGAGATCGCCACGAGGGCAAAACTTCACTGCGCCCCTCTCTTTCACAAGGCCATGGGCACAGATAAAAGAGGCATGGTGCGAGTATCCCTCTCCACCTTCAACAGCTTTGAAGACGTAGACAAACTTATTGAAACATTAAAAAATATAGCTTAATTATAAGAAGACTTATGTAAGCTATAATCCGTGAGGGAAGGGGAAAAAGTTAGATAGGTGCTAATTTAAGACTAAAAGGAAGTAGATTAAGTCTAATTTAAACTTCTATTTTAATTAAAGGGGATAGATGCAAGCCTAAATACTTGCGTCTATCCCCTTTAACAAGTTCCCCAATAACAAAGCAGGTCTTTAATTAATTTTTATCTTTTGTCTTTTCTCTTTTCGTAGTCTTCTATAATTTTGTCTTTCCAGTGTTTGTCGACTCTCCCCTTGTTTCTTCTTACATAGGATATGGCCTCTCCCATGACTTTGTAGTTTAGTTCTGTGCCTTTTTTGTCGCTGTGATAGTTTACCGCCATTTCTCTTTTTATGCCAAACTTTTCTCCTTCTTCTTCTGCGTCTATGTTTGCGCCTAAGAAGATAAATTCCCAGCCATATTTCTCTCTTTGCTCGGTGATTAATCTTTTTATTTCTCTGTAACCGTAGCTTCTGCTGGCATTTTCCATGCCGTCTGTGGTGATTACAAATAATGTCTTATCTGGCACATCTTCTTTGCGACCATACTTGTGGATGTTTCCTATGTGTTTTATGGCTCCTCCCACTGCATCAAGTAGTGCGGTGCAGCCTTCTACATAGTATTCTTCCTCTGTCAGCTTTGGCACATCTTTTATGGACACTCTGTCGTGTATCACTTTACTTTCTTCGTTAAATAGTATTGTGGAGACATATACTTCTCCTGCTTCTTTTTTTTGCCTTTGGATCATGGAGTTAAACCCACCTATCGTGTCCTTTTCTAAGCCTTGCATTGAGCCACTCTTATCTAAAATAAATACAAGTTCTATCATTTTTATCCCCTCTTTCTTTTACTATATTGTAAAAAATCAAGAAGACACTTAGGTCACTTCCAAGGCGACATTTATCCTCCAATTAAAGGTTGGTCAAAGGCAAATAATGTTTCATTTATTTCAAAGATGTTGTAATTCTTTCTTTCGATAAAATACTCAATTATTACGTCAAACTTGCTGCTTCTTGTGAGTGCATACCCTGCTCTTCCTATTAAATCTTCCATCCCTTCCTTATTCAGTTCCAATGCCAAGCCAAAAGCTATTGCTGTGGTCTTTGAAGGACGATAGTCGGGATTGTTTTTGATTTTGGAAAAAAGCTTTCTGTCAATATTTGCTTTTTTATAAACTTCAGGATCCGTCTTACCGGACTTGTCTATGAGTCTTAATAAAGTCTTAGAGAATCCTTCGTCTAAATTTTTTAAAATGTCCTCTATACTTTCACTTTCTTGTATAAGGGGTGCCATCTTGTCAGACTCAAAATTATATTTTCTATAAAATGAGCCTATGTATTCTTCATTTATTTTTTCTTCCACGTAGTTTTCTGAAATATATTCTTTTACCGACTGAAAGAGTTTTCTTGACAGTGAAAAGGCGTCTTTTGAAAAGACTACAAGGTAGATGTGCATTTCATTTTTTAATAAAAATTCGCTCACTTCTTTAATTACAATTTGAAGGGCCAAGTCATTTGGATATCCACAAGTCCCTGTTCCAATCAAAGGCAAGGCTATGGAGTCACAGCCCTTTTCTTTTGCCAAGTTTAAAGAGTTTTTAATGCAAGCTGAAAGTATTTCTCCTTCCCCCTTATATCCACCTTCCCATGATGGAGTTGAAGTGTGGATTACATATTTTGCCTTTAAATTATATGCAGGCGTAATAAAAGCTTTGCCAAAGTCTATGTCGCCAATCTTCTTTCTTGCAATGAGAAGGTCTGACCCTGCACCCTTGTGGATCTCACTATCTACTCCACCATCTACTATAGGCTTAGGGTTTGCCGTATTTACAATTGCATCCACTTTCATATTTACTATGTTGTTTCTCACTATTTCAAATGGCATTAGTAACTCCTTTCTATATTTCATAAAAGGGTGTGAATTTTTGGTGTGCATATACAATATAGAAGACATTTAAGTTCCCTATTGAGCATTCACAATTAGACCAAGCTGCGCCTATCTATCACTTAAAATATTCCCAATATCAACATTGCTCCCAAATAAAAAAGCCTATGAATTTAAACTCATAGGCTTTTTTCACTTAAAGACTCCCTAAATCAGTTTTCTAAAATCCCTAATTCAATAAGCCTTTGAATTGACTTTTTTAATTTTTATTTCCTATGACTTCATTGTAAATTTCCTCTGACCTATCAAGGTAGATGTCAGATAGGCTTGCACGGAAGGGTGGTGTACAGAAGAAGAATGCGATAGCTGCAACTACTCCAAATATAAGTGCAATTTGACCTGCTAAGGGTGTAAATAATAATATAACCATTACAACGGCTCCAGATATTAAAGAAATCTTATAGGTCTTCACCCCTGCCATAAAACTTTCTGAGAATAATTTTATACCAGCCTTAAGAATAAGCTTTAAGCTGTCAAAAAAGGTCAGGTCCCTGTATCTCTCATCTGCCATGAAGAAATTCATGTAGGCAAAAATAAGAGATGTAAAAATCATTACTAGGACAAATAAAACTATAAATAATGTGATTCCATCTGGTTTATTAAGTGCATCTGTATAGAGGAAAAATCCTGTTCCAGAAGCAAGTATTGCAAAGAAAACTAAAAGGACAGTTATGGCTCCCACCAAGATATTCATCAAAAAGACCTTGCCTGTCATGGTCTTTATTCCCCTAAAATAATCAGAAAAACTTCCTTCTCTGTTATAAAGAAGTCCCCTGCAAATTATGTAATCAAAAATAAAGGCTACAAAGCCACTTAGAATTGACACGTTGCCATCAAAAATATTTTTCAAGATACCCTCAATTATTGAATTTACTATAAGAATTAATAGAATAGATCCGTAATTGTACTTTCTCATTAAACCATCTCCTTAGATCTTTTTATAAAGTTATTCTATCACAGATTAATTTGCCATTACAAAATTTTTACCCAGGTGTGAAATTTCTAATTATCCATAAGCTTAGGAAATCTTCTTTATAAATAAACATAATCAAAAACATTGGGATTAATTAAGTCTAAGTCACCAATGAATTTTGACTTTCCCCTAAATATTACCAAGAGGATAACTATAATTAGACCAAGGAAGATAAAGTAAAAGTCTTCTTTATTATCCCTTAAAATTTCTATTAAAAAAGTCCACTACATTAAGTAGTGGAAAATTTATAAGCCTTATATAACTTCTGTATCTTCTTTCATGTCATCATAAATACCTTCGATATTGCCCAAGTATATATCAGAGAGCCTTGCAATATAGTTTGGTCCCATAATAACAGCTGCAATTGCTGCAACTACCAAAGCAATAAAAGATATTGTTAACATCGCCGGCATAGTCCTTCCCAGAATTGCCATAAAAATTGCCACAATCGAAGAAATAATTGTAACCTTGAAAACTTTTAAGCCCATTATAAAAGTTTCAGAAAATAATTTAAAGCCTAATTTAATAATAAGTTTTAAACACTTAAAAAATGGCAAATCTCTATATCTCATATCTGCCATAACAAAATTTGAATAAGCAAAAATAAGTGAAAGAAATACTGTAACCAAAATATATAAAATTGAAATGAATACAATTCCTCTCATTCCAGCTGCAGCAAGATCAGCTCCAGTTAATGAAGTTAAAGCTGAAAAAATAAGCGCAGCTGCACTTATAAGGGCAACCAAAATATTCATCAAGAAGACTTTTCCCGTCATCGTCTTTATTCCTCTAAAATACTCGCTAAAGCTGCCTTCTCTATTATATAAAAGACCTCTACAAATTATGTAATTAATAATCCAAGCAAATATCGTTCCAATTACAGTAAGATTTCCATCAAAAATATTTTCAAAAACCCCAGCTATAATTCCACTTAAAATCATTAAAAGGATAACTGAACCGTAATTAAATTTTCTCATAGTATCATCTCCTTGATCTTTAAAACAAGTATAACACAAATAATTATATCAATAAATAATTCTCACCAACTATTCTAACTTGTTAAATAATTAAAATTGTACTTTAATTTATGCCAATATTAAAATAGAAAAGCTTTTATAAAAAATTTTCTTTTGGGTATAATAGATATAGACGATACATAAAGGAGGAAGACATGAAAAAAATATTTGGTGCTTTAGTTGCAAACTTTTTATCATTTTATTTATTAGATTTAATGTTTAGCAATATATATTTTCAAAAAACAAGTGCCTTTGTGGCAATGGCAATAATCTTTTCACTGGTTAACCTTACAATAAAACCAATCCTAAAGGTTTTGTCATTTCCAATAACAGTTGTGACTTTGGGTTTATTTTCCCTAGTTGTAAACGCAGTTGTACTTCAAATTGCCTTTAAACTAGTTTCAACTGCATCCATAGGAAGCTTTGGAACAGCCTTCTGGGCATCAATAGTTCTAAGTTTTATAAACAGTGCTATAAGAGAATTTTTGAGCAATAATTTTAACTAAAGACATTAAAAGAAGCCGTAGGAGAAAAAAATCCTGCGGCTTCTTTTTTAACGGTATTTAATTACATCAGTTGCAAGTTCAAGCATCTCAATGGCAATATTAAAGTTTTCACCAAAGAGGTCAAAGACAGCATCTTCAGAGAGAACTCCACATGGAAGATCTTCAGGCAATTCTCCCTTGTCATATCTCTCCAAGTCGTCAAAATATTCTTGGGAGCTATAATAATTGCTAAGCTTCATGTATTCTTCTTGGTGGTCAGCAAATTTTTCAATTGCAGCCCTAAGTTCTACAATCAAATCATTGTGATCATTTAAAATCTTTTCCATCTCACTAATTCTCTTAACAGGATCCATAATATCCTCCTTTATAAAATAAGAAAAATTCTTCTTTCTTAATAATTATAATATAAAATAAAAATAATTAGATAAGTTTATTTTATTTAACTTAAATGTAATAAAAAAGTCAAGTTCAGTTGCCCAAACTTGATTTTTTGAAATTATAAGCTTAAATTTAAAAAAATTTTATTATTTAAGCTTAATAGGAGATCTTTTTAAATCTTAAATTTCTACTACTTCCCTATCTCCAGCAAAAGTTGAAAATACTGCTTGGCCCTCTTTGAAATATAGGACAGTCATCTTGCCATCATCTACTGAATACATGTTTTCTAGAGCCTCTTTATTTTGCTTCATCATTTCTTCTCTAGCTTCTAATCTGTCATCTTCTTCTAGGACACCAGTTAGTCTTATCCAAGTTTTGCCATCAAAGGCAGTGACTTCAACCTTAGGGTTTTTCTTGATTTGCTTGTAGACGTCTTTTTCCTTTGATGTCACAATATAAATCCTACCTTCAAATTCTGCAAGGGCACCTAAGGGCCTAACACGGGCTTGGTCACCATCTTGGCTGGCTAAGTAAAATACCTTAACTTTTTTTAAGTAATCGTAAATTTTATTCATAATATTCCTCCTCTTTTATTTCTTTACCCAAAATTTACCTAGAAACATAAAAAGAGAAGCCCTAAGCTCCTCTTTTACATTTCTTAATCTTCCATTAAATACTTTACTACTACTGCTGCCATAGTCTTTGCACAAATCACCATGGCATCTTCTCTTATGTCAAACTTTGGATTATGGTTTGCATAGGGTGCATCTTCTTTCTTTGCACCAACGAAATAAAAGCAAGATGGCCTTTCTTTAGCAAAGTAAGAAAAGATAGGGGTTCTGCCTATCTTCTCTATAAGGTTTGGTTTTTTCTATTTTATTTTACTTATTTGATATAGTGAACGTGGTCTATGATGTCCTTGTAGACTTCTTCTTTTCTCTCGTTGTAAATGACTTTATTTTGTTCAAATATGTTGTTGCCCTCACTGTCTATAGATACAATTAGGGGACCAAATTCTTCAACATCACATACCCAAAGAGTTTCTGGCATCCCAAGATCTTTCCACTGTGCGTCTACAATTTCTTTTACTCTTGTTGCTGCCCAAACAGCATTTCCTGCTGGGATAACTAGGTGAAGGGCCTTATTTTTCTTACAACCACGAGCTGTTCCTTCGCCCATTCCACCCTTTCCTATTATTATTCTTACTCCTGTCTTATCTATAAATTCTTCTTCAAACTTTTCCATCCTCATAGAAGTTGTTGGTCCAACAGAAATCATTTCGTACTTGCCATCTTTTTCAGAAATAATTGGCCCTGCGTGAAGGATAGCTTTGTCCTTTACATCAACTGGCAGTTCAAGTCCTTCTTCTATTACCCTCCTGTGGGCAACGTCACGACAAGTTACCATTCTTCCTGTTAAATAAACAATATCTCCAACCTTTAAGTCTTTTATATCTTCAGCTGATATAGGCGTAGTTAAAATTTTCTTACTCATAGTTCTATCCCCTCATGACTTAGTATTTCATAATTCATTTCTTCATCAAGTACAATTAGGCCCCTTCTGTGTGACCAGCATCCAACGTTAAGTGCAACAGACAGTACACTTGGATGCCTTGCAGTGTTAACAATATTAACTCCCATTACAGAGTTTTCTCCTCCAAAACCTTGAGGTCCAATTCCTATTTTATTGATTCCTTCTTCTAGTCTCTTCTCTAAGTCTCTAGCTCTTTCGTCTTCGTTTTCTTCTCCAACCTTTTTCATAAGGGCAAGCTTAGAGTTAACTGCTGCAGTTTCAATTGATGTACCAATACCAACTCCAACTAAAAGTGGCGGACAAGCATTAAGACCATAGGAAGTCATCCTATCAAGAACAAATTTTACAACAGCTTCATAGCCTTCACCTGGCATAAGAGTTACTCCTGCTCCTGGAAGTGAACAGCCACCTCCTGCCATGTAAGTGTAAATTTTTGCCGATGAACCTGGAACAGTTTTTGTAAATACTGTTGGTGTTCCCTTGCCAATATTTTTGCCTGTGTTGTACTCTTCAAAGGTCTCAACACTGTTGTGTCTTAGAGGTGTCTCCATTGTCGCCTTGTAAGTTGCTTCTCTTAAAAGTTCTTCCAAGTTTCCTCTTAGTGGAAAGTTTTCTCCAACTTCACAGAAGAATTGTAGAACACCTGTATCTTGACAAGAAGGTCTCTTCATCTCCCAAGCAAGTTCTTGGTTCTTTTTCATTGTTTCGTAAATAGTTTTTGCTAGTGGACTAGTTTCCTTTTTTGATAGCTCTTCAAGTTTATCTTCCACGTCTTTTGGAAGCTTCATACTAACTAATCCAACAAAAGCTGACATTTCATCAATTAATTTCTTTTCTAAATTTTCTTTGTTCATTTTATACTCCTTTTAATTTGGGAAAAATGGGAAGAATATTGGTAGTAGGATTAAGGAAAGTGTTCCGCAAACTATAATAAGTGGCAGACCTGCCTTTACATAATCATTAAACTTATATCCCCCAACGTTATAAACCATTGTGTTAGCTGGCATTCCTATTGGTGTAGCGTAAGCCATAGATCCGCCAATCACTGTTGCCATTAGCACTGCTCTAGGGTCTGCTCCAATTGCCTGTGAAATTGAAATGGAAATTGGAACCATAAGAGCTGTTGTAGCTGTGTTTGACATGAAGTTTGTAAGTATTGCACAGATAATAAAAATTATAATCATAAGTGCAGTTGGAGAAGGATTATCTCCTAGCTTTGATACAATTGAGTTGGCTATTAAGTCACCTGTTCCTGTTTCCTTTAGGGCTAATGCAAGTGCAAGTGATCCAACATATAATAGAATTGTATTCATATCAATTGACTTTATAGCATCTGATGATGATATAACTCCTGTCACTACAAGAACTAGGGCACCGATCCAAGCTGACACAAAAAGTTTTATTCCAATTTTCTTTTCAAGGACCATTGCAAGTACAGTGAAAATTAAAACTATAAGGGAAACCCATCCCTTCCATTCAGGAACATCTTCATAAGATTTTTCTTGTGAATAAATTGAATCTGCATCTTCATTAGCTACATTGTCAGGAAGAAGTTTATATCCAATTGTAACGAAGAATATTATTCCAACAATCAAAACAGGTAGTCCAATCTTTGCATATTCAAAAAAACCAAAAGACTCTCCTATGGTTTCAAGTCCTGATTGGGCAATCATGTTGCCTGGCGCCCCAATCAAGCTCAAGTTTCCACCCATAGCTGCTGCAAAAACAAGCGGCAGTAAAATTTTCGATTTTGGAAACTTTGTAGATTGAGATATTCCGATTAGGACTGGAATTAAAACTGCAGCTGTTCCCGTATTTGATAAAATCCCCGACATCAAACCAGTTATAATCATAACTGCAGCGATGAGTTGTCTTTCCGTTTTTGCAAACTTAGTAACAAGTCCGCCTACTCTTTGTGCCATACCTGTTTCGAAAAAAGCAGCCCCAATAATAAACATCGCCATAAATAAAAGTACATTTGAGTCTGTGAAACCAGCAAAGGCATCTTTAGCTTCTAAAATATTTGTAAGTGTTAAACCCACTGCAACTATCATTGCAGTAACCCATAGTGGAATTTTTTCCCATGCAAACATAACGATAGCAAAAAGTAAAAATCCAATAGTAATGGTTTGTGTATTCATAGCACCCTCCTTAAACTTTGTTGATTTCATTATACGGAAGGCATTCTATCTAATCTATCCCTATCTTAAGTTAAAATTTTGTCATGAAAATAAAAAAAATATTTTTTTTATAATTTTTAAGAAAAGCTTTTCCATGTCAGCTTAAGATTTTACATCTTTTGTCCCAATTTATCCCATTAAATCCATCTTTTATTATAATTATTCAAAAATTTCGGCTTAAATCTTTGATAGGTAAAATTTTAAGATTTGAAAATTTATATTTTTAATTTTCAATAAAAAAACTTCGGCAAAACCGAAGCTCCTTACCTTATAAAGATTCCATTTCCTTTTTTAGGTTATCAATTATTTTTTTATAAACTTCTCTCTCAATATCCTGAGTCCTTAACTTTATCTTGTCTTCTTCCTTGTTTTCTGTCTTCAGAGACCAGTCACTCTTTGCTCTTAACCAATGTTTATTATCTTCACTTAGAAATACTTTTTTAAACTGAGCATCTATCTCAAGAGTCTCCTTGTCTAGGCTATCTCTATATTCCGAAGGCGACCTTCCAAAGCTTTCTCTAAAGGCATTGTTGAAACTCCTCACATTCGAAAATCCGTGGTCATAGGCAATGTCAGAAATTTTTTTCTCACTTTGCTTGAGATCCTTCGTTGCATTTGAAAGTCTCTTCCTCTGTAAGTATTCTGTAAAAGAAATTCCTAGGTTCTTTGATACTATTTCTGATGTGTAGTTTGGATGGTAGCCAACAAGGTCTGCCAAGTCTTGTAGACTGATTTTTTCCCTATAATTTTCATCTAGGTATTTTATTATCTTTCTCATGACCTCATCGCTGTCAGAACCAGACTTTTCATTGTTACTTCTTTCCTCTTTCTCTGCAAAGTGTAGCAAGGAATTTAAAATTATTTCATCACTTGCTAGTGACCTCAACATCTTGTTCTCCAAAGAATCATCTTCAAAGGAAGAGATAATATTTACAATAGATTTCCTAATTTCTTTTGCATAGTCACTATTTCTTGTAAATTCATCTGTTGCTCCCTGCCAAGAATACCTATCTCTATTTCTTGCGAAGGAATTTAGGATTTTGGGACTAAAATGAAGGACAAGGGCAATGGTTTCTCTCTCCTTGGCAAGAGTTGCATGGCCTTCATTGGTATTAAAGAAAATTATATCGTCCTTAGAAAGTTTATAAATTTTTCCATTGACGCAGGCTTCAAGACTTCCATTTATTACTATTAAGCACTCAACATCTTCGTGCCAATTATAATTAAAAGCGCCCACATGATAAGCGTAGCATTTTATATTTATCTTTTCATTTTCAATCTTCCTGTCGTAGGAAAAATTAAGCTCTTTCATAATATCAACCTCAAGACAATTTTATCATATGCCTTGATTTTTTTCCTATTTAGAAAATATTTTTAAGTAAAAAAGATAGGCTCAAGTCCTATCTTTTATTAATCTTCCATTAAATACTTTACTACTACTGCTGCCATTGTCTTTGCACAAATCACCATGGCATCTTCTCTTATGTCAAACTTTGGATTGTGGTTTGCGTAGGGTGCATCTTCTTTTTTTGCTCCAACGAAATAAAAGCAAGATGGTCTTTCTTTTGCATAGTAGGCAAAGTCTTCTGATGCTGTTTGCGGTCCTCCGTCGTAAATTTCTCTCACTTCTTTTATATCTGCTTCTTTAATTGCATCTACTACAAGGTCTGTCATGGCCGGGTCATTGTAGAGGACTGGGTAGTCACTTTTACATTCAACTTCAACTTCCATGCCAAAGGTTTCGCCAATTCCTCTTGCAATCCTATCTATTTCTCTTTCAATTTTTTCTCTTGTTTCATCTGTCATGGACCTAATGTCTCCTGTAAGTCTCACAGAGTCCTTGATTATATTAAAGCTTCCTTGACCTTCAAAAGACCCAATTGTCACAACTCCGTTTTCAAAGGGAGAGAGCCTTCTTGATACAATAGTTTGGACTGCTGTTACAAAGTGTGAAGCTGCAACTATGGAGTCATTTGCCAGGTGGGGCATGGACCCGTGTCCACCTGTCCCTTGGAACTTGATTGAGAACTTGGACCTACCTGTTTGGGTGTTGCCCTTGTGGTATTGGACTTCTCCGTAGTCCATGGCTGACATAACGTGAATTCCAAATACATTGTCAACCCCATCTAAGACTCCAGCTTCAATCATAGATTTTGCTCCTCCTGGAGGTGTCTCTTCTGCGTGTTGGTGAATAATTACAATCTTCCCCCTAAGTTTTTCCTTCTTCTCAAGGAGTATGTCTGCCAAGACCATTAGGTAGCCTGTGTGGGCATCGTGGCCACAAGCGTGCATGACTCCAGGATTTTTTGATGCAAAGGGAAGGCCTGTCTCTTCATGGATTGGTAGGGCATCAAAGTCTGCCCTAAGGGCTATAGTCTTGCCTGGTTTTCCTGTGTCGATGACAACTCTTAGTCCATTTCCTCCCATGTTTTTTGTGACTTCTACATCCTTGCCCTTGTAGTATTCGGCAAGGTATTTAGCAGTTTCTACTTCTTCAAAGGAAAGTTCTGGGTTCTCGTGAATGTGGCGGCGATGGTCCACCATTTCATCTTGTCTCTTATCTATCTCGTCAAAAATCTCTTTAAGTAACATTTTTCTCCCCCTCTTTAAAAGTCTATTTATAAGATTATACTCCTAAATTTTTGTATTTTAAAGGGACTAGAAAACTAGCCCCTAGATATTTATATATTTGTTTTTTAATTAATCTTCTTTAAAGAATTCTACTCCAGCAGTGAAGATGTCTTCAAGTTCCATGTCAAAAATGTTCTTGAAAGTATTTTCTACAAATCTTTCGCTGTGTCCCATCTTGCCAAGGATCTTACCGTCTTCTGACATAAGTGCTTCAACATTTAAGAGTGAACCATTTGGTGCATTTTCGTAGCAAAGAGCAACTTGTTCCTTGTCAAGGATGTCCTTTATAACTTCTTCACTTGCAATAAATCTTCCTTCTCCGTGAGAAATTGGAACCTTGTAAGTCTTGCCTTCCTCAAGTTTTGCAAGCCATGGTGAATTGTTTGATATAACTCTTGTGTCCACAACTCTTGCAATGTGTCTTGAGCAAGTGTTGTAAGTTAATGTTGGGTCGTCTTCTTCAAGGTCCTTGATCTTGCCGTAAGGAAGAAGTCCTGTCTTAACAAGGGCTTGGAATCCGTTACAAATTCCAAGTATAAGTCCGTCGTTTTCTTCTAATAAAGTTTCAATTGCCTTCTTAACTTTTTCAGACCTAATTACATTGGCTATAAATTTACCAGATCCACCTGGTTCGTCTCCTAGTGAGAAACCTCCAGGTATTGCGAGGATTTGTGCCTTGGAAATTTTTTCTGCTAATTCATCAAGTGATTCTTGAAGGGCTTTTTCGTCCTTGTTCCTAAAGACAAGAACTTCAGCTTTTGCTCCTGCTCTTTCAAAGACTCTTGCTGTGTCGTATTCTGAGTTTGTTCCAGGGAAGGCTGGTATAACAACTTTAACTTCATCAACTGGCTTCTTGGATTTCGTCCTTCTCTTTGGAGCCTTAGCTTGGTCAAGGTCTTCAAATTTATGTGAATCAAGTGGCTTAAAGATCTTATCCATTGTTGTGAGATAAGCCTTAGATAATTTTTCTACATCTAACTTTTCTCCATTTACAATCATTTCATCTTCTTTGAAGTCACCAAGTTTTTCTATAAACTCCCTATCTTCTTTGTATTCAACTATAAAGGATCCGTAAAGTGGTGAATAAAGGTCATCTAATTTTATGTCAAAGCCAACATTATCAATTGCCATTTCAAAAATTTGTGGAATGCTTCCCTTGTGAGTAATTGCTGCAGCAGAAATTATATTTCCAGCCTCTATTTCTTTTTGAAGGCTTAGGAAGTTTTCCTTTGCCATGTCTAGGTCAAGAGCTCCGATATTATCCCTTTTTGTTCTTATAAGACCAATCTTGCCCTTGCCCTTAAATTCTGGACTGATGATATTTTTTGCATCAGCAGTATTAACTGCGAAGGAAATTAGTGTTGGTGGAACATTTATGTCTTCGAAGCTTCCACTCATGGAGTCCTTGCCCCCAATTGGTGGTGCGTCAAAGAATCTTGATGCCTTTAGAGCCCCAAGAAGTGACTTAAGTGGTTTTGACCAAGACTTCTTGTTGTCCATCTTTTCATAAAATTCTTGGAAGGAAAGTCTAATACCTTCTACTGGTGCTCCTGCTGCCACAAGTTTTGCAATTGATTCAATAACTGCATAGTAGCCGCCAAGGAATTGTGATTCTTCAGATAATTTTGGATTAAATCCATAGGACATTACTGAAGCTGTCCTTGATTCGCCGTCATCTGTTGGGATTAGGGCTGCCATAACTTGGGCTGGTGTATTTTGCTTCTTGCCTCCAAGGGGTTGTAGGACTGTTGATGCTCCCACTGATGAGTCGAAGAGTTCAATCATATTCTTCTTAGAAGTTATATTTAAATCAGATAAATATCTTTCAAGGTCTTCAAGTCCGTCTTTGTTATTTAAGAACTTAGGAAGGTCTTCGCTTACAACTTCAACTTCTTCAAATCTCTTGGCACCAGTTTGGTTTACAAAGTCGTAACTCATGTCACAGATAAGTTCGTTTTGGTAGTACATCTTTAGTCTATTGTCGCCAGTTACTTTTGCAACTACTGTTGCTTCAAGATTTTCCTTGTCAGCAAGTTCCATAAATTTGTCTACGTCGTCCTTGTCTATAACAACTGCCATTCTCTCTTGAGATTCTGAAATTGCAATTTCTCTTGGCTTTAGTCCCATGTATTTTAGTGGAACCTTGTCAAGTTTGATTTCTATGGAGTCAGCAAGTTCACCAATTGCAACTGAAACTCCACCTGCACCAAAGTCGTTACATTTTTTGATTAATTTTGCTGCATCAGGATTTCTAAATAGTCTTTGGATTTTTCTTTCTTCTGGAGCGTTACCCTTTTGAACTTGGGCAGATTCTGTTTCTATAGAAGAAACATTGTGGGACTTTGATGAGCCTGTTGCTCCACCAATTCCGTCCCTACCAGTTTTACCACCAAGAAGGATAACCACATCTCCTTCAGTAGGTTCAATTCTCTTTACATTTTCAAGAGGGCAAGCTGCTATAACTGCACCAGTTTCCATCCTCTTTGCCACATAGCCTGGGTGGTATAATTCGTCAACAAGTCCAGTTGCAACTCCAACTTGGTTTCCATAAGAAGAGTAGCCAAGAGCTGCTTCTGTGACAATTTTCTTTTGTGGTAATTTACCTTCAAGAGTCTCTTCAATTGGAGTGAAAGGATCTCCTGCGCCTGTTACCCTCATAGCTTGGTAGACATAGGACCTGCCAGAAAGTGGGTCTCTTATGGCACCGCCAAGACAAGTTGAGGCACCGCCAACAGGTTCGATTTCTGTTGGGTGGTTGTGAGTTTCGTTCTTAAACATAAGTAGGTAGTCGCGGTCTTCAACCTTGCCATCAACTTCTACCTTTGCCTTGATCTTTACAGAGCAAGCATTTATTTCAGATGAAACTTCTAAATCATCTAGCTTTCCATTTTTTCTAAGTTCCTTGGATAAAATTGTGCCAAGTCCCATAAGAGTAATAGGTTTTTTAACTCCAAGCTCTTCTCTCATCTTTAGGTAGTCGTCAAAAACTCTCTTGATTTCCTTGTCAAGCTCAGTCACTACATCAAAGTCAACATCAAGTTCTGTGTTAAAAGTTGTGTGCCTGCAGTGGTCAGACCAATAAGTATCAATTATTGCAACTTCAGTTTCATTTGGGTCCCTGTTCTCTGACTTGAAGTAGTCTTGCAATACTTCTAAGTCTTCTGGACTCATGGCAAGGGATTTTTCTTCAACAAATTTAACAAGTCCATCCTTGTCTAGTTTGTTAAAGCCATCATAAACTAAGTTTTCGTGGTTTTCTTGTGCCTCTTCTCTAAGTTCAGTTTCCTTATAAACATTAACTTCTTGAGAGTCAACTGGGTTGATTAAGAAGGCCTTGATCTTTTCAAGGTCAGCCTGGCTCACTCCTCCAATGTCATAAACTTCTGTAACCTTGGCTCTTAGTTTTTCGTCGGTGAAGAGGGCAAGAGTTTGGATAAGTCCATCTTCCCTGTTGTCAAATTGGCCTGGTTGGTATTGGATGCCAATTGGGTTTTCAAAAGAGTCTTCTAATTTTTTGTAGTCTTCATAATAAACTTCTTCTACTGGAGCTTCATAAAAAACACTGGCCAAAGTCTTTTCTAGGCTTTCATCTTTTATGTCTATGTCGTATCTTCTATAAGTTTTTATATAAGTAGCTTCGATTCCAAGAGAGTTTTTGATTTCTTCTCTTAGGGCCTTTGATTGGTGGTCAAATTCATTTTTCTTGCAGATATAAATTCTCTTAACATTATTTTTCATCTTCAATTAACTCCTTTGGCTCTACTGCGTAAGATCCATTAAAGCAGGCTTCGCAGAATTTATTTTCTTTCATCAAAGTTGCATCTAGCATTCCCTCCATGGATATGAAGGCAAGGGAATCTGCTCCTATCCTTTCTCTTATTTCTTCCACAGAATAGTTTGCGGCAATAAGTTTTTGTCTAGATGGCGTGTTTATTCCATAATAGCAAGGGAATTTTACTGGAGGAGAAACTACCCTCATGTGGACTTCCTTGGCACCAGCCTTTTTCATCCTCTTAATAAGATTTTTGGAAGTTGTTCCCCTTACAACAGAGTCGTCAACTAGGACAATTCTCTTTCCCTTTAAAACTGTTTCAAGGGGATTAAGTTTTAACTTTACAGAAAGTTCTCTTTCTTCAGCAGTTGGCTTTATAAAAGTCCTTCCCATGTATCTGTTCTTCACAAGACCTTCTGCAAAGGGAATGCCTGATTCTTGGGCATAACCCATGGCTCCTGGTGTACCGGAGTCTGGAACTGCAATGACAAGGTCAGCATCAACTGGAGCTTCCTTAGATAAAATTTCTCCACATCTTCTCCTAAAATTGTAGGAGTTAACACCGTCTAAGTTGGCATCAGTTCTTGCAAAGTAAACATATTCAAAGATGCAATGCTTCTTGTCGTCCTTTTCATAAAAGTCTGAGTGGATTCCATCCTTATCAACAACAATAATTTCTGAAGGCTCAACATTTCTTATGGCGTCAGTGCCAATAATTTCAAGAGGAGCATTTTCAGATGCAATTATTACTTCACCGTTTTTTGCCCTGCCAATTAAAAGTGGTCTAAAACCATTCGGGTCCCTAAAGGCAATAAGCTTGTCTTCAAAAAGCATTACAACACTGTAGGCTCCCTTAATCCTTGCCATAGTCTTCTTAACTGCTTCCACAATGTCGCCTTGGTAGTATTTAGCAACTAATGAAAGGATAACTTCTGTGTCAATGGCAGTTTGAAAAAGCATGCCTTCGTCTTCAAGCTCTTCCCTAATGGACTTGTGGTTTACCAAGTTTCCATTGTGAGCAAGGGCAAACTCCTTGTTCTTTGAGAAGGCAAGTAGGGGTTGAGAGTTGTACCTATAAGATCCCCCTGCTGTTGCATAGCGAACGTGTCCAATCCCAACATTTCCCTTTAACTTCAAAAAGCTTTCATCATCAAAATGATCGTAGACAAGTCCCATACCCTTGTCCAATATCATGTCCTTGCCATTAAAAACACAAATACCTGATGCTTCTTGTCCCCTGTGTTGAAGGGAGTTGAGTCCATAAAATAATTTTTTGCTTACGTCTTTTTGTGAGTAAATGCCTATAACTCCACACATTATTCTGCCACCTCGTTCTTCCTAAAATAAAAATCTTCCATTCTTCCTCCAATTAAAAAAGCCCATCAAAAAGATGAGCTAATAATACCTATAAAAAATTAGTCGCAAATATAGAGTCAATTGGGCCGTGAGCTTTATCCGTATATTTTCTTGAATACATTAGGCCTAAAAACATAGATAACAATCCTCCATAAATGTGATGACTTCATTATAACATATAATTTTTACAAAGTTTAATCACATTTTTAAAATTTAGATTTTAAATCCTGTCCTTATTAAAATTTTTAACTTCTCTATCCCTTGCAGCCTGAATGTCTACCATAAAAATTGCAATCATTGTGTATAGGAGCCAAGACTTCTTTGGATAAGAAAGATAAATTGATTCCCAGTTAGGCTTGAACTTTTCCTTGTAGGCTCTTAGACCTTCAAAGGAATAAAATTTATAACCAAACTTGTAGACAAGGTAGGCAATCTTTTCTTCCACAAAACTATTGGCATTAATCCCCACATTGGATAGGGGAGCCATTCCAATTTCAAAATACTTTTTCCCCTTTTCCTTAAAGTAGAGGAAGAGATTTAAAAATAAATATTCCATAATGCTGTTGGGAGTTCCCTCTCTGTAATATCTCATGAGGTCAATTGTTGCCCAAGTATCTCCAGGGTTTGGCATAATATTTGCAAAGGCAAGAATTTTTCCATATTCATCTTTTACTATTGCCATGTCGCAAAGTCCCAGGTAATCCCTGTCGAAGTAGCCAAGAGAAAATCCCTTTTCCCTTCTTCCTCCAAGCCAATCATTAGAAATTTCTTCGAGAGTATCTAAGAAGCCCTTGTCAAAGGGACCACTTACAACTTCAAAGCTGTAGGAATTCTTTTCAAATTTTGACATTACATTTCTTTGTGACTTGTGGTCACGACCCTCTAGGCTAAATTCTTCTAGGTCAATGAATGCTGTTTCGCCAAACTTTATAAAGGAGAAGCCAAAGTCATGGAGCTTAATAGTTTCTTCTTCTCCAACTTCATAAAAAATTGCCTTGTAACCATAGAGGTCTGCATCGATTACAAATTTTTCAAGGAGCTTCTTGTAGTCCTCTTCCTTACCAAAGGATGACCCCATGACAATAACCCTGTCCCAATAGGTGTAAATGGACATTCCGCAAGTTGCCTGACCTTCTTCTTCATAATAATAAATTTCCTTGTCGCCAACTAGGGCTAGGGGAGCTTCTGGTCCAGAGTCATAATCACTTAAAATCTTCATGACCTTGTCCTTATCAAGTTCTTCGCCTAGCTTAATTCTTTCTCCCTTTAAGTATCCCATCAAAACCTTCATTATAAAAATTAAAATCAAGAAGAGGAAGAAAAAGTTGAAGAAGGATCTTTCAAAGGGGATCAAGAGAAAATCCTTGTAGTTTAGGGGAGTGAGCCTGTAGTTTAAAGCCATAAAATAAATCGTCACAAGAGAGATGAAGGCAAGGACAAGAATATCCAAGGTTAGGGCCTCTGGCGAATAAACAAATTGTTCTCTTGTTGCCACGTCTTTAGTTTTCACTCCTAGGTAAATTAATATTAAGATGTAGAAAATGTCAATTAATCCAAAGCCTGAAAAGATTGAATAAACTAAGGCAAGACTTAAAATTATTAAGCTTAAGCCTCCTGCCCTCTTCACTCTTTCCCTCTTAGCTCGTCCCAAAATAATAAAGGCAAGTCCAAAGGTTATACTTGGGAATTGGTAAAGCAAGTTGGCATTAATAGACGAAAAGTTCCTAAGCCAATGAAACTTTGACAACTCGTCGGGAATTGTAGATGAAAAAATCATAAAGGCCCCACCAAGGTAAAGCATGACAGAAAAAATATCAAGACCCAGTGACTTTATAATTCTCGAGGGAATCTTGTCATTCTTCTCATCAAAGATAGATCCCAAGTCATGAACAAAAAATACTGCTCCCACCATAAAGGGAAGGATGTAGTAAAAAAGTCTATATAGGAGAAGCCAGGATAAAATTAATTCTGTGTCAATGCCGAAGGATTTTAAGGCTCCCAAGACAACAAGTTCAAAGGATCCAAGTCCACCTGGTATAAAGGAAGCAAGTCCAAGAATACATCCAATTACGAAAATTCCTATGACCTTAAATATGCTTAGTCTTACACCAAGAAAAGTTCCGATAATATAGAAGAAAAAACTTGCGCAGGACCATTCCACAAGGGAAACCAAAGACACGTCTCTTGCGTATTTTTTGGAAATAGAAAAGTCTCCATCATTTTTAAATTTTGAAACAAAAAATAAAACTGGATAGTAGAGAATTGCTCCAAAAAGCCAAGGGCTGTAGTGGAAGAGGACTTCCTCACCTGATGCAAGGATATAGACAAGGGACAAGAATGCCAAACTTGATAGACCTGCTATATCAAATAAGAGGGACTTAACTAAAAACTTTAAAAGGTTTTTGTCCTCCTTGCCTTGTCCGTAGTATCTTATCCTGAGGCCAAGATTTATAACTCCTCCAAAACCTATTAGGTTGTTAAAGGAGTTAACTGTAATGGACCTCTTAATGATGTAGGATTTTTTTCTATCAAGTTCCAAGAAGTCACTTAACAAGATGTCGTAAAATATCATGGGAGAGAAGGCAAGAAAACCCAAGGCTCCCATGGCAAAAACTTTTACCAAAGAAAGTTCATGGAAGATTGCTGAAATTTCTTGTGGAGAAATCTCCTTTCTTAGTTTTGTAAATTCAAGGACAACAAGTAAGATAACACCACCTAGGAAGATGGGTCTTATCCAAGACAATATTTTTTTAAAATTGTTCATTTCTTAACCTCTTTTTTTAGAAAATCAAGGACCACCCTGTTATACTCTTTAGGGTTTGACCTGGCAACCTTGTGACCGTGATTTTTTATAATGTATAATTTAGATTTTTTTATTTTTTTAGCAATTTTATAAAAGTTTTCAAGATAAATTAAGTCCCTTTCTCCAGCCAAAATTAAAACTGGGAAGTCAAACTTCTCGTAGTCCGAGTCCTTTATCTTTAACTGAGAAAAATTTAATGAATAGACAGAGAAATAATATTCAAGACTTGTGAAGATCTTGGATAAAAACAATAGGTTGTAGTAAAAAATATAGGATAAAACTCTTGGAATAAATTTGACTTGAGAAAATTCTTTGTTGGGAGAATTTAAAATAAGTCTTTTAATCCTATTTGGAAAATTCTTGGCAAAGGTTAGGGCAAGATTTGCTCCATCAGAAAAGCCAAGCAAGTTTATCTTTTCTATTTTTAAAAAGTCCAAGACATCTAGGACGTCAAGAGATAGGTCCTCCATGTTTAAGTCCTTAGACCTGTCACTCTTTCCGTGGCCTCTAGTATCCATGGCTATGACCCTGTAAAATTTTTTAAATTCCCTTATTTGCTTTTCAAAAAAATTGGAATCGTCACCGTTGCCATGAAGGAGAAGAAGGTCCTCGCCCTCTCCAAGAATTTTTACATAAATCCTTACGCCGTCGCGAACTCTAATAAATTTTTCCACAATATCACCCTGCCATCTCTCTGGCTAGACTTATTTTACCACCCCGTAAAATTTTTTGTTAAAAATTTTTATTTCATTAAAACCTGCTAACAAAAGTCAAGCATAACCTGAAATTAATTTCAGGTTATT
>CABQNX010000017.1 GCA_902465645.1 uncultured Peptoniphilus sp. | reverse complement strand
AGAGAAGTGGAAAATTTAATTTAAAAAAATTAAAAATGTTATCATAAAAATTTTAATTTACTCATAACTTCACTACGTTATCATATTGACAAAGTTTAAGAAAAATAGTAAAATGTTTTCACAAAGATATATTAACTGCTTCATTTTGCATGAGCTATTACAATAGATCAAAAAGCTTTATGAGACCCAGTAAATAAACTAGTTTTATTTTGCTGGGCTTTTTTATATTGTTTTTTAGTTTTGTCATATGAAGTGAAAAGTAAGGAGGTAAAAATGAAAATTACAGACGTAAAATTAGGAATCTTATCTGTCCCTTTGAGGGTACCCTTTAAGACAGCCCTAAGATCAGTCGACAGCGTAGAAGACATCATTGTTGAAATTCACACTGACACAGGACACATTGGTTATGGTGAAGCGCCACCAACTGGAGCAGTAACAGGTGAGACACAATACTCAATCATAGGAGCCTTCAAAGACCACATAATAAAAACAATTGTGGGTAGAGACATAGACGATTTCGAAAACCTAATGATGGCATTAAACTCTTGCATAGTAAAAAATACAAGTGCAAAAGCAGCCTGCGACATGGCCCTTTGGGACCTCTACGGACAGCTACATAAAATTCCTGTTCACAAATTAATGGGAGGATCAAGAAAGAAAATAACCACAGACATAACAATATCTGTAAATGATCCAGAAGAAATGGCAAGAGATGCCATAGACGCAGTAAAAAGAAAATATGACACCCTAAAGGTAAAAGTAGGAATAGATCCTAGCCTTGACGTAGAAAGACTTGATGCCATAAGAAAGGCAGTGGGCCCAGATGTAAGAATTAGAATTGATGCAAACCAAGCTTGGTCACCAAAAGAAGCAGTGAGAATACTAGACTCAATGCAAGAAAAACTCTTGGACATAGAATTAGTAGAACAACCAGTAAAGGCACACGACTATGAAGGACTAAAATATGTAACAGACCACTCAATAGTTCCAGTCCTAGCAGACGAAAGTGTATTCTCGGCAGAAGATGCCATGACAATCCTAAACATGAAGGCAGCAGACCTAATAAACATAAAACTAATGAAGTGCGGAGGACTTTACAATGCTCTTAAGATAACAAGCATGGCAGAACTTTGTGGAGTAGAATGCATGATAGGCTGCATGTTAGAAGCAAAAATATCAGTAAACGCAGCAGTTCACCTAGCATGCGCAAAACAAATTATCACAAAGATAGACCTAGACGGACCAGTGCTTTGCTTAGAAGATCCAATAGAAGGTGGAGCAGTATTCAATGAAAAGGAAATAACTGTAAATGATGACTACGGACTAGGAATAAAATCAGTCAAGGGAATAAAATACCTAGACATATAAAAATTAAATCATAAAAATAAAATGTATTAACTTAAAATATTAAAAATCAAAAAATATAAAAAAGAAAGGAGTAAATTATGGTTATCACAAATGGATTTACTTATATAGCATTTTTAATGTTTGTAGCAGGAGCCCTTCTTGCCCTAGAAAAATACACAAAATGGAAAGTCTTTAACGTTGTACCACCACTTGTATTTATATATGTATTAAACATGGTTTTCTGTACCATGGGCCTATATGACTCAGAAGCATGTTCAAATACATACTCAGCCCTAAAGAACAACCTACTCTATGCAATGATTTTTGTAATGTTACTACGTTGTGACTTTAAAAAACTTGCAAAACTAGGCGGAAGAATGGTAGCAATCTTCCTAGGATGTTCAGCAACACTATTTGTAGGATTCCTAATAGGATATCCAATATTTAAACATACCCTAGGAACAGACACATGGGCAGCAGTAGCAGCCTTATTCGCATCATGGGTTGGAGGATCAGCTAACATGGCAGCAATGCAAGCAGCCCTTCCAGTAGACGCAGGAGCCTACTCATGTGCCCTTGCACTAGATACAGTTTGTTACTCACTTTGGATTGCCCTACTACTCTTAGCAGTAAGATACGCACCAAAGTGGAACAAGGCAACAAAAGCAGACACAACAAAACTACAAGCAGTAGCAGATGCTGCAGCAGCAGAAGTTGCAAAAGGCAAAAAAACTGCAGACTCAGCAGATTGGATATTCTTAATAGGACTATCACTTATAGTATCAGCCCTATCACAATTTGTTGGAGCAAAACTATCAGATACACTAACAAATGCAGGCTTAGCAGTATTTGATAAGGGAACAATAACAACCCTATTCGTAACAATACTAGGACTAATTTGTGCTTTGACAAAAATTGGTAAACTTCCAGCAGTAGAAGAATTATCCAACGTCTACCTATACGCAGTAGTGTCCCTACTAGCATCAACAGCATCAGTAGTAGACCTAATTTCTGCACCAATGTGGGTAGTATATGGACTATTTATCTTAGTAATACACGTAGTATTGATGTTCCTACTATCAAAAATCTTCCACTGGGACCTTTGCATGGTATCAACAGCATCCCTTGCAAACATAGGTGGATCAGCATCAGCTCCAATAGTAGCCTCTGCTTATGACGCATCCTATGCAGGTATAGGAGTGCTAATGGGAGTGTTAGGAGCAGCTGTTGGTAACTTCTTTGGTATAGGAATGGGGCAAATCCTCAAGCTATTGAGCTAGGACTTATAGAAAAGGAAGCATTCATATGATAAACTATAGGGGATTAGAAAATAAAATAGAAAATATAGTTGAAGAAAGTTCTGCAAATATTTCTGTTTCCTTTTACGACCTAGACCAGGGAGAAGGATTTTCCATAAGGGGAGATGAGAGAGTCCCATCTGCAAGCATGATAAAGCTTTTGATATTGTTAAAGGCCTTAGATGAATGCGACAAGGGAAAAATAAAGCTTGAAGACACTATAAAGCTTGATGACTATGAAAAGGTTGATGGATCGGGAATCTTAAAAGAACTTTCCAATAACCACAAATTTTCTATGAGAGAGCTTTTGACTCTTATGATAATAGTAAGTGACAATACAGCCACAAATATATTAATAGATCTTCTTGGTAAGGAAGAAATAAATAAAATTGGTCATGACCTTGGACTTGAGAAGACAAATCTAGAGAGAAAGATGATGGATTCTCACGCAAGAGAAAAGGGCCTGGACAATTTCACTTCTTCTAATGAAATTTTAAAACTTTTAAAGATGATTTATGATAAAGAATTTGTAAGTGAAGACTATTCTGATCTTGCCCTCGATATTCTTTTGAGACAGCAGGAAAGACAAAGACTTCAAAGATATCTTCCAGAAGACTTAAAAATTGCAAGCAAAAGTGGCGACTTGGACAATTTAGAAAACGACGGTGGAATATTTTTTACAGAAAATAAAAATTATATTCTTGTTGTTTTAGTAAATCAAGCAGAGTCCAATGTCCTTGCTAAAGAAATCATAGGCGAGATTTCTCTAAAAATTTATAAGGAAATTGGAGAATAAGATGAAAAATACTTTATATCTCACAGGAGAAGCTAGGACAAGTTCAGACAATGCCATTACAAAAATCTATGGAGTTTTTTACTTGGCCTTTGAAGTGGATCAAGATGGAAATATTCTAGATTCAGACAACAATGCAACCCTTGAACTAACTCGTAAGTTTATAAAGGATATTTTTGCTGGCAAGAACATCAAAGATCAAGAAATAATCACAGATGAAATCCAAAGACGATACAATGCTTCTTCCACCAAGGCAATAATTTCTGCCTATAAGGATGCCTTGCAGAGATATAAAAATTTAAAATAAGATAAAACTACCCTTTCATTAGAGAGGGTAGTTTTAATTGTAACATTCTTGATTTAATCAAATGTATTCTAGTTAACAAAAAAGAACCTGGGCAATAATCCAGGTTTTTTATCTTATATTTTCTAAAAATCTCGCCACACAATAGGAGGCAGAAGGAACCATTGAATAATATTGGTCTTCATAGGCAAGGGCAAAGGATGAGATATAAATATTTTCTGTCCTCTTAAGTGGAATTGCAAGGATAGAATTTCCGTCTTTAATCATGGACTTATCTTTTTTTGCTAGATAAGCAGAAATTTCTTTTAGGCTAGAATTTTTGTCCTCATTATCTAAGAAGAATTCAAAATAAAGTTGAGGCTTGCCCTCCACATAATCGTAGTAAACATCAACTAGGTTTTTGCCGATTTTTTCTGGACTATGGAGACTCACTCCCAGCTCGTCAACAAATTCCATTTCAACAGACCTATAAATATCTTCTATGTCGATAATTTTTTTGCCCTCTTCAGCGTGGGTGTACATGTATTTAACAGAAGCTTGGACTCCAAGGCCAAGCTTGTCCTTTTCAATGGAAACATTGGAACCTCTCTTGATGAAGATCAAGTAACCATCGCTGGTAACAACTGAGCAGTTAAAGCCCAAGAGGTTGGATAAAGGAGATTCAGAAAGACTTGGAAAGAGGGGACCATAGAGTAAGTCATCTCTTATAGTCCTCTTGTTCTTGTGGACGTAGTCAATCATCCTGTTTGAAGCACAAAAGTCAAAGTAACTTGTCCTTGAAGTTTTTAAGATAACCTTGTCCTCAAGCTCTGTAACGTCATCAAGCCTGATACACTTGTTGTTGTAAATATTTGAATTCTTATGAACATCCTTTAAAATATTTAAATTTTCTTTTAAGCTTTCTTCCATTTGAAAGATTTCTTCCCTATCTCTCAAACTTATTTCCTTGCACTTGCAGTCAGCCAACTTTCTTATGGGGAAGACTTGATCTTCATTAAAATTAAAATCATCATCATCCTCATAAAACTTTCTTCTAACTTTTGAAGGAATTTTATCTAGCTTGGTGTTTTTAAATTCATAAAAGTAACCGTACTTTTTATCAAGGGGATACTTTTTTATCAAAGACTTGTAATCGTCAGTAGTTTTTAAGGAGTCTTCTTTCTTCACAGAAACAAAATTTATAATTGTAACAATGAAAAAGTCAATCAAAAGGATAGCTATGGCAGCAGTAAAGACTGTTATATCTAAGTATTCATCGAGATCAAAGGTCTTGTAAATTTTTATGGCAAAGAAAAGAACTATTATGTTTAAGCTGAGCCTAATAAAAATATCTTGGCTTATGAGATTTGTCAGGTACTTCTTTAATCTTTTATAAAAAATAACAAATTTTCTTTCTAACATTTTTTATACTCCTAATAAAATTTTGCAAAAACCTGCCTTCTTAACAATAATTATATACAAAAATTATTTTAATAACAGGAAGAAATTACTTGAAAGAAATAAAAAATCATAAAAAAAAGAGGGCTAAGCCCTCTCTTAAAAATCTTACATATCTTTTTCTATAAGTTTACCTGTTTCGTAATCGTAAGTGTAAGTCATGTCCTTGTTTCCATTAACAACTTCAACGCTTACTTCATATTTTCCGTCGTCGAATTCAACTTCATATTCGCCAGCTTCATAACCTTCGCCTGCGTCTTTTAATGCTTCCGCCATGTATTTGTCAACTGCTTCAATCATTTCTAGTTGAAGGTCAGCTGTCTTGTTAGAAGTATTTTCTGCTTCAAATTCATCCTTTACAATATCGCCAGTTACTGCATCAACTGTAACTTCATATTCATTTTCAGCGTCATAACCATCAACCTTGTAGTAAGCTTTTCCATTTTCAACATCAAGTTGGAAGGATTCAACTTTTGCATCAGCGTGAAGTTTTTTGAATCCATCAAAAGCTATACCAGGTTCTAAGTTTGCAACAGCTCCCTTATTTACTGCAGTTTCTTCTTTTGTTTGTGCGTCAGCCTTATTATCTGTAGCATTTTTGTTAGCATTTGTTTTATTTGCATTAGCACTTTCTTCAACCTTAGTGTTCTTAGCATTAGAATTTGCTGGATCCATTGCTTGGTTTTTTGGTCCACAAGCAGTAAGTGTTAGTGCAAGTCCTAGTCCAAGTGTTGTCATTAAAATTTTCTTATTCATTATAATTTTTTCCTCCAATTCAAAGTTTTATTAATTTTGCCTACTTTTATTCTACCCGAAAATGAATTTGATAAACATTTGTCAATTCATAAATATTAATAATAAAGATATATTAAACTACTAAGTTTATGGTATAATAAAAAAAAGAAAAATTACCGGACTTGGGAAAACATTTTAGCGAATAGGAGGTGAGATTTTTGGATGGGAAATCTAATAAGAAGTCTCTAAGTAACATGGTCTATAGAGATTTAAAAGAGAAAATATTGAAAAATAAATTGCTGCCAGGAGACAAACTTGTTGAGATGGAAATCGCTTCTAAACTCGATGTATCTAGGACACCAGTTAGAGAAGCCCTAAAAAAACTTGAAAAGGAAGGACTTGTTACAAGTTTTCCAAGAAAGTCTTATATAGTTTCAAAAATTTCCGTCAAAGAAGCCAAAAATCTTTATATAGTCAGGAAGTCTTTGGAGCCTCTTTGTGTTGAACTCTTGGCAGAAAAGGGCTTAACAGAAAAGACTCAATATTTTAAAGAAGTTAATGAAGATCTTAGGATTGCAATTGAAAATGATGAAGAAGAACTTGCTCAAAACTTGATCATTGAATGGAACATGGCTCTTGTAAAGTCATTAAACAATGAAATCTTAATAGAAGTAATGACTATGGTCAATAAAAGGCTCTATAGGTTTGGAAATTTTATTTTTAGGAACAAGAAAAACTACAAAAAACATTATGAAAATTTGCAAAATATTTATAATTTAATTGAAGAGAAAAAACCTGAGGAAGCTAGGAAAGCGAGCGAAAGAACTATTGAAGCTATCTACGAAATGTTCGAAGAGCAAGCAGACTATAGGATGTTTAGAAAATAATTTGAAAAAAACACTTGACATGAGTGTTTTTTTTATTTATAATTTATTTTGTTGTACTGATGGTACAGACAAGTTAATAAATTTTGCACCTTTAGCTCAGTTGGTAGAGCAACTGACTCTTAATCAGTGGGCCTACGGTTCGAGTCCGTAAAGGTGCACCATTTAAAAGCCTGTGAATGCAATGTTCGCAGGCTTTTTGCTTTATATTTTATGTGTGCTATAGCTTAAAAAAGAAAGTCCATATAATCTCAAGAATAAAAGGATTAAAGATGATAAGTGAAAAAATAATGGAACAATGCCTTGGCAAGAAAATAAAAATTACTTACAATGATCAGTCTTCAGAAGAAACTTTTTGTGAACAATTTATTAAAATTTAAAACAGGAGGAATTAATCGAAAAATGCGTTATACCTAACTTGATAGAGGATGGTATATTTTATATAATTAATCACATGGTCTAAAACAGAAAACTATAACAAGGGAAGAAATTTAGATTCTTCTTTTTGTTTTTCACAATTTATAGTATTATATAAAAGAGTTGGTGATTGAATGGGAAATAATGTGATTGGCTTTTATGACAGCGGGGTAGGCGGACTCTCTGTTTTGAAAGTCGCTTTAAATAAAATAAAAAATAAAAACTTCGTCTTCTTTGGGGACACACTTAGGATGCCCTACGGTGCAAGGACTGACGAAGAGATAAAAAATTATACAATGGAGGTAATGGGTTTTTTCAAGGACCTAGATGTTGACCTTTCTATAATTGCTTGCAACACTGCAACGAGTCATGGTCTAAAAGAGTCCAATGAAAAATACAAGTATCCAATTATTGGTGTTGTTGAACCAGGCAGTGAAAACACTCTTGAGAGGACAAAGACTAAGAAGGTTGCTCTTGTTGCAACAAAGTCTTGTGTGGAAAGTGGGGTTTATGACAAGGTCTTAAAGTCCATGGACCCATCTATTGAACTTAAATCAGTTTATTGTCCTGACCTAACTCTTGCCATTGAGAGAGGCGAGTTTGAAGAAGAATACATGGACGGGATTGTTAAGAAGTACTTAGACTACTTTGGCGACTACGACTTCGACACAATGATCCTAGGCTGTACTCACTATCCTCTAGTGGAAGATTCTTTTAAGAGGGTCTTAAAAAAACAAGGCAAAAAAGTTTTAATGGTTGACCCAGCCTACAAGACTGTCCTTGATGCCATGAACATTTTGAAAATAGAAAAGGATCATGAGGAAATTCCTTATAGGTCCATTGACTTTTATATAACTGGTGACATTGATATGTTCCGTTCTACTATGGAAAAGATCGTAGACCTCTCAGGTTTTAAGGTAAACTTCCACCAAGTAGACATTAAAGATTTAGAAAAATATAGGTAAGAAATAAGGCTTCATAAATCATGAAGCCTTATTTTTGTTTAGGTCGTAAATAATTTTAAGTCCGTAGATGCCCAGGTCGTCGTCTCTTATTAAGTCGTACTTACATAGCTTTAAGAGGTGACCATAGGGTCCAGTGATTAAAATATTTGTATTTTCTTTTGTAAGAGAATAAGATTCTACTATTTCATCAATTATCCCAAGGACAGCCTTCTTGTAGCCGAAGTAAAGGCCTCTTTGGATTGCCTTTTCTGTATTTTTACCAATTACATCATCAGGCCTTTTTAATTCAACATGAGGGAGCTTTGCACTACCTCTCACAAGTGAATCTTGAAGTAAGTTGATTCCTGGCAGGATTAGTCCTCCCAGGAATTCTTTTTTTGCATTGATATAGTCAACTGTTGTAATTGATGATGCAGAAACTATTATTATATTGCCTGTGTAGATTCTTGTGGCAGCAACTGCCTTTATAATCCTGTCAGACCCAACTTCTCTTGGGCTTTCACACTTTATATTTAAACCAGTCTTGACTCCAGCAGAGATAAAAATTGGCTTCTTGCCAATGAGTTCTCTTGAGATCATTTCATAGGAAGATGAGAGTTCTGGCACCACGTTCGAAATAATTATTTCATTGATGTCAGAGAGTTCTATATTTTTATCCATTAGGATGAGTTTAATCGTAAGTTTTATTTCAACTACAGACCTATTCCTGTCAGTTGTAATTGAAAACTTATCGATTAAGTCATCTTGGTCAAAGACAGCGAAGTCTGTTGTCCTATTATCTATATCAATTGCAAGTAACATATTAACCCCTTCTTGATTTCAAAGCTTTTATAACTGCTGTAGTAATAATAACAGAGAGGATAGCTTCAGGTATTCCTGATGTAACTGATACACCAAGGATTGCTGATTTTGCATTTTCTAGTGGAATGTCAAGAGCTTCGACATATCTCTTGGCATAAATTAGATAAATTCCACCAAGGACTAGGATTGTGTTAGTCATTGATCCAACAAAGGCACCAATGGCAATAGGAAAGTCCTTTTCATTTGATTTGAAAGAGTAAACTAAAAATCCAATGCAAAGAGCAAGTAGGATCACTACAAAAGTAATATTTAGTGTTGAGCCACCAGTCTTAATATTCTTATAAAGTAAGTAAACTAAGAAAATTGAAATTAGTCCCCAAAGTCCCTTAGTTAAGTTTCTCAAGTTCTTGTCTTCCATCTTCTTCATTGCAGCATAAGAGTAATAAGAAGTTATACCAATTAAAACTCTTGGCAAGACAGAAATTAGTGGATTATAAAAGACAAAAGCGACGGGACTTGCATTTCTTAAGATTGCATTTAAGAGTGATGACACTCCAAAGATAAGTCCAACCATGGCTCCCACCACAGGGCCTTCTGCTATGGCTCCAATAATTACTGGTATGTGCATAGTAGTTGCGTTGATAACTCCTAGTGGAATAAGTCCAAGGGGAGTTAGACTAAGAACAACTGTGATGGCACCAAGCATGGCAGCTATCACTAGCCTTCTGTTACGTTCAGTGTTTCGATTCATTTTACCTCCGATAGGGTTCGCGTAGATACCCTTCATTTTCCATCAATTTTATTTGATGGTCCTATAGCTTACAAGCCCACCTGAATCCTTAGCTGAATAAATTGCATTGGCAATAGACCTAGAAATAGTTTTTGCAGCGAGAATTCCAACTAAATTTATATCTGCTTCAACTTGGCCACTTGCAAGTGTAAAAATTGTATCCCCATCGTTCATGGTGTGGACTGGGTTAATTGACCTTCCATATCCATCATGAGCCATTTGTGAGATCTTATTACAGTTTGCCTTAGTTAGCCTTGCATTAGTTGCAACAAGAGAAATTGTTGTGTTGGCTGGGCTAAATTGATTATAATCTTTAAGCTGCTTTTCGTAAAGGGCACAAGTGTCTAAAAATTTTTTATTTTCCCTGTCATAAACTCCAGCAATTCTTTTTCCCTTTTCATAATCAAAAATATCTCCCATGGCATTTAGAGCAACAATAGAAGAGACAACAAGGTCGTCAACCCTTACAGATGACTGGCCTATGCCTGACTTCATGGCAAAGTCATTGCCTAAAATTTTTCCAACGCTGGCGCCACAGCCTGCTCCAAAGTTTCCCTGAGTTTCATCCTTTTCCTTGGCAGACTTCGCAGCCTCATATCCCATTTTAAAATCAGGTCTGACTTTTGAGTCGCCCACTGCAAGATCAAATAGAACTGCTCCAGGAACTATGGGAACTATTCCAACTCCCACGTCGAAGCCTGCGTCTTCTTCTTCCAAAAACTTCATGATGCCACCGCCAACATCAAGACCGTAGGCAGATCCCCCAGTTAAGAAAACTCCGTGGACCTTTTGGACCAAGTTCTCTGCTCTTAGAAGATCAGTTTCACGAGTGCCAGGTCCTGCCCCACGAACGTCAACTCCTGCAGTAAAACCATCTTCGCACAAGATAACACTTGTCCCAGTAAGAGCTAGGTCATCTTCTGCGTGACCAAGTTTTATCCCTTTAACATCTGTCAAAAAACCTTCGTACATATTTCCTCCTTATTTATAAAATATTCTTAGCTTATAAAAACTTCCTAAGTTATCAAAAATTATAATCTTATAAAAATTTATAAAGTGACAAAAAATTCCCAAGTCATAAAAAACTAGAAAGTCACAAGTAAAATCTAATTACTTACAAAATATCAAAAAACCCCATCAAAGTCGATGAGGTTTAAAAATTATTTATTTTTTCTCTTTTCATTTACAGACGTAACCTTGTCTTCAAAGGAATAGTCCTTGTCACGTCTGTCGTCAATTTTTACAACAGTGTAGACCCTGTCTGCTCCTGCATCAAAAACTGACTCTTGCATCCTTCTTATTACATCGTATAAAACTTTTAAATCGTCATGGGCAATTGTTGTTCCCATTGGATTTAATTCATAAGTAAGTCCATCAACTTCTCCAATAGAGTCAAGAGCACCTGCAATGTACTTGCTCACAGATGTTGTCTTTGTTCCTATAGGTATAAGTGTTAATTCTGCTACTGCCATTTCTTCCTCCTATTAACTAATCCTTGGCAGATTCCAATTCTTTTTCACTGCCAAGAGTCTAAATATTAAAACTGTAAAAAAACAAATTATCATGGAAACCTGGTCGCCTAAGAAATTTCTCGTGAGTAGAAAAACTATAGAGCCCAAGATGCAGGCGCCGGCATAAATTTGTTCCTTGAAGATAAAGGGGATAGTGCCTGCTAAGACGTCACGAATCATTCCGCCGCCAACTCCCGTTATGGAACCAACAAAGATGAGAAGAAATTTCTTATCAAGTCCCAGGGAAAGGGCAGTTGTCATTCCAGTGATAGTAAAAGATGCAAGACCAATTGTGTCGCTAAGGATCATGAACTCATTCATAAAGATTAGGACCTGTCTTGAGGTGAAGTTTTTTCTAAAATAGAAAAACATAAAGACTAAAACTGAAAAGACAGTGGATATAATAGCGTTAGTTGAATTTTGAAACATATTTGGTGGATTGATGCCAAGTACCAAGTCACGAACGAAGCCTCCCCCAAGAGCCGTGACAAGACCAAGAACTATGACGCCAAGTATGTCCATCTTTTTCTTGCAACCAAGTATGGCACCGGAAATTGCAAAGGCAATTGTCCCGATGATGTCAAAAAATACATTGAACTCTAAATAATTTCCAATCATAAGGTCATTATACCAAAGTTTAAATTTGTGGAAGAGGTAAATTGCAATAAATTAGAAAAAATTTTTTAAAACTTTGTTATAATATTAATAGTATTGGAGGAATTATGAGCTTACTTATAAAGAATATTTCTTATTTGGATATAGAGAATGAAAAAATTGTCGAAAAGGAAGATATTTTTATAGAAGAAAATAAAATAAAAAAAATTGGAAAAGATTTAAAGCTTGATGCAGATGAGGTCTTTGATGGAGAGAACAAACTCTTAACTCCAGGCTTTGTAAATGCCCACACTCACCTTGGCATGTCTTATTTTAGAAATTATGCTGACGACTTGGCACTTATGGACTGGCTTGAAAATGAAATTTGGCCAATAGAAGCAAAGCTAAACCCAGAAGACATCTATTGGTCTTCTAAGCTTTCTATTATCGAAAATATAAAGTCGGGCGTCACTTCCTTCTGTGATATGTATTACGAGATGGATAAGGTTGGGGATGCTGCCATTGAAGCTGGAATTCGTGGAGTCCTAACTCGTGGCATGACAGATGTTGATGGAGAAGGGGAAGCAAAGCTACAAGAATTTGACGACCTTTATAAGAACTACCAGGAGAAAGCTAATGGAAGAATTAGGGTTGTGCCTGCACCACACGCAATTTATACTTGTTCAACAGAATTCTTAAAAGAAATTTCAAAAAGAGCAAGGGAAAGATATGACAAGATAATTCACATCCACCTTTCTGAAACTCTTACAGAAGTTGAAAATTCTAAAAAAGAATATGGGATGACACCTATTGAATATGTGAACTCACTAGGCATGCTTGATAGCCAAATTATTGCAGCCCACTGTGTCCACATCACTGATGATGAAATTGAACTTGTTAAGGACAAAAAATTCTTCCCAGTTTACAATCCATCATCAAACTTAAAGCTTGCCAGTGGTTTCACACCAGTGGATAAATTATTAAAAAACAATATCACCTTGGCCCTGGGAACTGACGGCGATTCATCAAACAACAACCAAGACTTTGTAGAAGAAATGCACATAGGTGGCATTGTAAATAAGGCTGTTACCATGAATGAAAAGGCTGTGCCAGCCATAGAAATTTTAAAAATGGCAACTGTAAATGGAGCAAGGGCTCTTGGCTTTGAAAATCTTGGACTTATTAAGGAAGACTATCTTGCAGACCTTACAATTTTTGATTTAGATTCAAATTCATTTACACCGAGAAACAATTTGATCTCAGCCCTAGTTTACTCAGCCAACTCATCTGATGTGGAAGCAGTGATTTGCGACGGAAACTTTATCATGAAGAATAGGGAAATAGTAAATCTAGATGAAGATGAAGTAAGACAAGTGGTTAATGAAAGATGGGAGGATATTAAAAAAAGATAAGACTATGGAAGAGAAAAAGACAAATAATTTTTTTAAAATTATCCTAAAGCTTATTGTTTTACTTGTATTAATTGTTATTTTTACTGGTGGAATTATGCTTGCCTTGTCCCTAATTTTTTACGGGCAAACTTATTTTAATGATGATTATAAAAATGCAAACCTAGTTTTGCTAATGGGGACTACAGGCCAACTACTGGCTGCTATAACATTTGTAAAGTATGTTTTGAAGAAGAAACTTGACTTCATCTTCTTCAAGAGAGAAGGTCTTGCCAAGAACATTGGACTTGGACTCTTCCTTGGCTTCTTACAAATTTCTATTTATGTTTTGCTAGACCTTGGAAGGGGAACCCTTGGATACCAGGGAATTGACTTAGGCAATTTAAACTTGATTTTCCTTGCCTACTTCATAGCCTTCTTTATCCAGTCAACATCTGAAGAAGTTTTGGTAAGGGGAATCTTAACAAGAGTTCTCTATAGCAAATATGGGAGAAGACTTGCAATCCTACTTCCATCAATTTTCTTTGGACTCTTGCACCTAGGCAATGAAGGAGTTACAATTTTATCCACCCTAAACACAATTTTGGTGGGAATATTTTTTGCAAAATTGTTATTTTATTCAGAAAATATTATGTTGACTTCTGGAGTCCACGCAGGCTGGAACTTTTCCATGGCAATGATTTACGGACTAAATGTCAGTGGCTTTAGCGGCTTTGACAGCTTACTTAATTTTAAAATTTTAAATTACAACTTGTACGACAAAACTTATGGGCCAGAGGGAAGCATCCTCGTGACCTTTATTGAAATTATTAGTATTTTAATTATATTTTATTTGGAAAAAAGAAAGAGAGATAAAAATGGAAGATAAAAAAATAGTTTACTCTGGGATCCAACCTTCTGGTTCCCTCACTATTGGAAATTATATTGGGGCCCTAAAGAACTTTATTGGCCTTCAAGATGAATACAACTGCCTATACTGTATCGTTGACATGCACGCAATCACTGTGGCACAAGAGCCAAAGAACCTTAGGAAGAACACACTTGATGTCCTTGCCCTTTACCTTGCAGCAGGACTTGACCCAAAGAAGTCAATTATTTACATCCAATCCCATGTGCCGGCTCACGCTGAACTTGGTTGGGTCCTAAATACAATGACAGGCCTTGGACAACTTCAAAGGATGACACAATTTAAGGACAAGTCAAGCAAGTACACTGATGTTCAGGCAGGACTTTTAAATTATCCTGTCCTAATGGCAGCTGACATCTTGCTTTACAACACATCTTATGTTCCTGTAGGAGAAGACCAAAAGCAACATATTGAACTTACAAGAGACTTGGCACAAAGATTTAATTCGAGATATTCTGAAACTTTTACAATTCCAGAAATTTTGACTCCAAAAGTTGGGGCAAGAATTATGTCGCTTAAGGACCCTTCTTCAAAGATGTCTAAGTCTGATTCAAATAAGGATTCTTTTATATTAATCCTTGATTCAGAAGACGACACAAGAAAGAAAATTAAGAGAGCTGTCACAGATTCATCTGGCGAGTTTAGATATTCTGATGACCAACCAGGCCTAAAGAACCTTATTAACATTCACGCTTCCTTCTCTGGCATGAGTCCAGAAGAAATTGTCAAGAAGTACGAAAACCTTGGCTACGGAGACTTCAAGGAAGACCTTGGAGAAGTTGTTGTTGAAGGTCTAAGACCACTACGTGAAAGATTTAAAGAAATAAGGAGTGACAAGGCCTATCTTGAATCAGTTTACAAAGAAGGTGCAGAAAAGGCATCTTACCTTGCAAACAAAACACTAAGAAAGGTTTATAAAAAAGTTGGATTTATCCCTAGATAATCAAGATTTTATTGATTTCAAATATTTTTTGTGGTATCTTTTATATTAAGTTGGAGGTGGATTATGAAGAAGATTATTATTGTCCTTGCTCTAATTCTTCTTGGAGGTTATTTTGCCTATCCAGGAATTCAAGGCAAGATGAATGAAGCCAAACTAAAAAGAGAGAACCCTAATGCAGAAATCATTGGCGGAGCCGATGGTCCAACACAAATTTACACAGAAAAAAATAAAAAGACTGACAAAGATGAAGCTACAGCCATAGGAATAATTGGTGGAGCTGATGATTCCGGGGGCTTATATCCAAAGGTGGATCCAGATGCTGAATTTACCTACCAAGCTTCTGATTTTTTAAATTTTAAGAATTTTATTTTTGAATCTTCATCAGTAAAAAGTGACCTTGAGAAAGATTATGACAATGCAGCAAGAGCTTTTGGCTTTGGAAGTGAATCTAAAGAACCAGAAAAAAATAACGAGATGGAAGATGCGACAATAATTGGAGCAGTCATAAACTCAAAGGGATTTAGTGGTGACAAGTTGGTCTTAGATATTAACACCTATTCCAATGTTAAAAGTTTAATGAAATCTACTTACATCTTAGGATTTGAAGATGAAAATGGAAATGAAATAAAAGAACTAAAGGTAAGAATAAATTCTTCAGAGCCAGAAGATCATCAAAATGTAAGAGAAGAAATTGGTGGGATTGATAAGTACGATAAGGTAATCATATTTTTGAAGCAAGTAGAAGTTGTAGAAAACAATGATTATACAAGTTACCTCTCTCCTATACAAAATTTGACAATAGAAAAATAAATTAGCAATAAAAAAGAGGATTGTAAAAATTTATAGATAGAGAGGGACTGGTTGCTGAGAAGTCCTTATAAACTTTACAATTGTAGCTTTTTTGCTTCTTTGGTGAATCAAGTAGCCAGAGACGACTTATCTCGTTAAAGATTATAGAGAGTTTATTGAAAAATAAAAATTAAGGTGGTACCGCGTCTTTCGTCCTTAGGGATGGAGGACGCTTTTTTATTTTTTTAATTTTATAAAATTGTAAATAATGAAAAAATTATAAATTAGGAGGAAAAATGAAAGAATTAAACAAAACCTATGATCCAAAAGATTTTGAAGAGAAAATCTATGACTATTGGGTGGAAAATAATTACTTTAGGGCAGAGGTGGATGAAAACAAAAAACCTTACTCAATTGTAATGCCACCTCCAAACGTAACAGGCAACCTTCACATGGGTCACGCTCTTAACAACACTATCCAAGACGTTCTCATTAGGACAAAGAGGATGCAGGGCTACTCTGCACTTTGGTTACCAGGAACTGACCACGCATCAATTTCCACAGAAGCTAAGGTTGTAGAAAAGCTTAGGAATGAAGGCATAGCCAAGGAAGACATTGGAAGAGAAAAATTCTTAGAACACGCTTGGGACTGGACTCACGAATACGGTGGCAACATCGTAAACCAACTTAAGAAGCTGGGAATTTCTTGCGACTGGTCAAGACAAAGCTTTACACTTGACGACAATCTTTCCCACGCAGTTGAAGAAGTTTTTATAGAACTTTATGAAAAGGGACTAATCTACCGTGGCAACAGGATCATCAACTGGTGTCCATCTTGCGAAACTTCAATCTCTGATGCGGAAGTTGAACACGAAGAAAGTGATGGCAACATTTGGTACTTCAAGTATCCTTTTGCAGACAGGGAAGGTGGAATTGAAATTGCAACAACAAGACCTGAAACTATCCCAGGAGACCTTGCCATTGCAGTAAACCCTGAAGATGAAAGATACACTGACCTTATTGGCCAATATGTAATGATCCCAGTGATGGACAACAAAAAAATCCCAATCATTGCTGACGATTATGTTGAAATGGACTTTGGTTCTGGTGCAGTAAAGATTACTCCATCCCATGACCCTAACGACTTTGAAGTTGGGGCACGTCACGACCTTGGCCAAAATATAATTATGGACGGCAAGGGATATTTAAATGAAAATGCTGGAGCCTACGCAGGCCTAGAAAGATATGAAGCAAGAGAAAAAATCATAGAAGACTTTGAAAAACTTGGCTTCTACATTGGCAAGAAGCACCATCACAACGCTGTTGGTCACTGTGAAAGATGTCACACAGTTATTGAACCATTAATTTCTAAGCAATGGTTTGTTAAGATGGCGCCACTTGCTAAGCCAGCCCTTGAAGAATACAGGAAGGGCAACCTAAACATTGTTCCAGAAAGATTTGGAAAAGTTTATGAAAACTGGCTAGAAAATATTCGTGACTGGAACATCTCAAGACAATTATGGTGGGGACACAGGCTTCCAGTTTGGTATTCTGATACTGACGATGAAATTGTAATCTCAAGAGAAGACCCATCAAACACTAAGGGACACGAAGGCAAGACTTATACCCAAGACCAAGACACACTAGACACTTGGTTTTCATCAGCTCTTTGGCCTTTCTCAACTCTTGGTTGGCCAGAAAAGACTCCAGAGTATGAATACTTCTATCCAACAAATGTACTTGTAACAGGCTATGACATCATCTTCTTCTGGGTAATCAGAATGGTATTCTCTGCCCTAGAACAAACTGGCAAGCTTCCATTTAAGGACGTATTCCTAAATGGACTTGTAAGAGATGACCAAGGAAGAAAGATGTCAAAATCTCTTGGCAACGGAATCGACCCGCTTGACATCATAAGAGACTACGGTGCCGATGCCCTTAGATTTACCCTTGTAACAGGAAACACTCCAGGCAACGACATGAGATTCTACACTAAGAGGGTTGAAGCAAACAGAAACTTTGCCAACAAACTTTGGAATGCAACAAGATTCTTAATGATGAATATGTCTGATGAAATCGAAGATTCCAACTTTGATGTAGATAAGCTTCATTACCAAGACAAGTGGATAATTTCAAAACTACAAAAAGTTATAAAATCAATTACAGAAAAAATTGACAAGTACGAAATTGGACTTGCAGCAGACGACATCTACGGCTTCATCTGGTCCGACTTCTGTGACTGGTACATTGAAATTGTAAAACCAGTTTTATATTCTGACGATGTAGAAGAAAAAACTAACACAGTAAAAGTTTTATTATATGTATTAGAAAACATCTTAAAACTTCTCCATCCATTTATGCCATACATCACAGAAGAAATTTGGCAAGCCCTACCTAATAGGAAGGAAGCACTTATCCTTGCAGCTTGGCCAGAATATAATGAAGACCTTGTATTTGAAAAAGAAGAAAGGGCAACAGAATATATTGAAAATGCCATTCGTGAAATCAGAAATGCAAGAAGCGAAATGAATATAGAAAATTCAAAGAAGTCAAACACTCTTGTTTACACTAAGGACGAAGAAGTGAGAGAAATCTTTGAAGAAATGAAGGGACTTCTTCTAAATCTTGGCTACTCAAACTCTGTAGAAATTACAGACGACGAAGGCAAGAAGGATTCAGAAAATATTGCCATAGTTCTCGACAAGGCAGAAATCCAACTTCCACTTAAGGAACTTGTGGACTTTGAAAAGGAACTAAAGAGACTTCAAAAGGACAAGAAGGAAGCTGAAGGCGAACTAAAGAGGGCCAAGGGCAAGCTTGCCAATGAAGGCTTTGTTTCAAAGGCACCAGCAAAACTTATTGAAGAAGAAAAAGCGAAAGTAACTAAGTACGAAGAAATCCTAAAGACAGTTGAAGGACAAATTGCAAAGGTAGAAAAGAACCTATGACATATCAAGAAGTTGTAAAAAATATTGAATCCAGGATTGGCAAGTTCAAGTCCAAGGGCAATGTTAGGATCAAGGCCTTCTTAGAAAACATAGGGTCGCCCCACAAGAACTTAAAGGTCATCCACATTGCAGGGACTAACGGCAAGGGTTCTACAGTTAGCTTTATCAAGGACATCTTAAAAGAAGATTACAAGGTGGGGTCCTTCGTTTCTCCCCACCTCATAACCTACTGTGACAGGATAAAAATTGGGGACAAAGAAATCTCCCAAGAGGACTTTGCAGATCTTGGAGACTTTATAATTGAAAAAGAAAAAGACATTGTAGAAGAATATGGGGACCTCAACCTTTTTGAATTTTTGACAATTATGGCGATAATTTACTTTGAAAGAGAAGGGGTAGACCTTGCTATACTTGAAGTTGGCATGGGTGGACGTGCAGACTCCACAAACATCTTCACAAGTCGTGAAAAATTAATTTCTATTATCACGTCAATTTCCATGGACCACATGGAATACCTTGGAGACACCATAGAAGAAATTGCAGACGCCAAGGCTGGCATCATCCAAGAAGATGGACTTGTTGTTACGACAAACAGAGATCCAAAAATTCTTGGAGTAATAGAAAAAGAAGCCAAAGAAAAATCTGCCGAACTCTTCTACACCAAGGACCTTGAAAGTGAGATTTTAAAATCGGACCTCAAGGGAATTGAATTTAAATTAAAATTAGATGGTGAGGAAGAGGACTTCCAGCTCACACAAATTGGGGACTACCAAGTGGAGAATGCCATAGGAGCAATTTATGCCCTTTACCTCTTAAACAAGAGGGGTATTTTAAAAATTTCTCTTGATGACATTAAAAAGAGAATAAAAACTTCAACTTGGAAGGGAAGGATGGAAATTGTCTCAAGAGACCCACTTATAATCTTAGACGGTGCCCACAACTTTGACGGGATCAAGAGATTAGTTGAGTCCCTAGAAAATTTTAAATTCAAAAAACTCCACCTCATTATGTCGATTCTTGCTGACAAGGAACACAAGAAGATGCTAGAAGAAATTTCATCTTACACCGATGAAGTTGTCTTCGTGAACTTGGACTACAAGAGGGGGACAAGTCCAGAAGAACTAAGTCGTGAGGCAAGTGACTATGGACTTAAGGGCCAAGTCATGACAATTGATGAAGCCTTAGATTATTGTAAAAATTCTTACCAAGATGGCGATTTAATCTTAATCACAGGCTCTCTCTACTTTGTAAGTGAAGCAAGATCTAAAATTTTAAAATACGATTACAGTATTTAAATTTATAAGATAAAGAAAATGATTAGGTAAAAGAATACCTAATCATTTTTTTGTACAAAAATTAATTTAATTAAAAGAAAAAAAGCAAAAAAATAAAGCCATGGAATAAATCCATGGCTCTATATAAAAGTTAAATTATTTTGCTTCTTTAGCAGTTTCTTTAACTTCTTCTTTTCCTTCTTTAACGTCTTTTTTGATTTCTTTTTTAGCTTCTTCAGCTTTTTCTTCGATCTTAGCTTCAGCCTTTAGACCAATTTTTTCTACAGCTTCAATTAGAGCCTTAAGTTCGTTGTTAGCTTGTTCAAGAGTTGCATCCTTGTCTGCTACAATGTTTTTACCAGCTGCAACAGCGTTTTCGTAGTTAGTTTTAACTTCGTCAGTAGCTTTTTTGTATTCTTCAGAAGCACGAACTTCTTTTTCTTTAGCTAATTCTTTGTTGATAGCTTCTTTAACTTCTTCAAGTTTTGGAGCAACTTTTTCTTCTTTTTCATTTACAACAGAAGTTAGAAGAACAGATTTAGTAGCTTCGTCATAACCAACGCCAAATCCAAGTTCTTTTCCAAGATCTCTTAACTTGTAGTAGTTAAGGTCATCGATCTTGTAAGCAGTAGCAGTAAGAGTTTTGTCTCCAACTAGAACCTTGTCGTTAGTAAGCATACCCTTAGATTCAGCCTTAACTGGTTTTTGGTCAGATTCTACAACCTTGTAGTCAGCAGCCTTAGTAAGAGTAACAACTCCGTCCTTGTAGTCAACGCCGAATTTAGCTTGAGAGTCTTTAAGAACTGCAGCTAGGTCTCTAAGTTTGAAGTAGTTGTAACCATCAATGTTGTATCCAGAGATAACAACGTCTTTTCCGTCAAGTTTAACTTTTTGGTTAGTAGCCTTAACGTCAATAGTCTTTACTTCTTTTTTAACTTCTTTAACTTTTTCTTCAGCCTTTTCTTCTACTTTTTTAGCTTCTTCTTTAACTTCTTTGCCAGCTTCTTTAGCTTCATCTTTAGCTTCAGTCATTTTTTCTTTAGCTTCATCTTTAGCTTCAGTCATTTTTTCTTCAGCTTTTTCTTTAACTTCCTTGCCAGCTTCTTCAGCCTTAGCCATTTTTTCTTTGCCTTCTTCAAGAACCTTTTCCATCTTAGTTGGTTCTTTAGTTTCTTTCATAGCTGCTTCAGTTGCAGCGAAAACAGGGCTTGCAGTAGATAATAGCATTACTCCTGCTAGTGATAGTGATGTTAATTTCTTATTCATTTTAATTTTTCCTCCTAAAATATAAGTTAACCTTATTATACAGAATTCACCCAATAAATCAATTAAAGTAGGCAAATTAGCGATTCATTTTAAAAATTTTAATATTTCTGTAACATTAATTGTTGGAATAAGCATAAACGAAACCGCCACTTGCATCTACATTTACATCGCCTGACTTAGTGTAGAAAACATAGGTACCAGCATCAGGAAGATAAGCTTTTTGGTATTTATTGAGTTCGCTCTCTTTTAAAAACTTCTTTTTATCTCCCACAAGGTCCATAAAGTCACGGGCAACTTTCCTCGACTCATTTTCACTTAAGTGCTTTTCCAAGAAAGGATATTTTTCATTAGGGAAGTAGTAAAACTTGTAAAATTCTAAATTATTATTTTTATCAAAGATAAATCTCATGGATAAATTCTTCTTTTCATAATCCTTTAAAAATAATTCATAAACCTTGCCATCATCAACTTCTTCTACCCTCATGACACCATCCTTTAAGTAGCCTTCAAGGTCAGTGACCCTTCTTATCTTATTAATAATAGCAAGGTCCTTGGCATCTTTAGATAAATCAATATCACGAGTAGGATCAATTTCATGGCCATTATTTATGGCACAGTAAAATTCCTTTTCATTCCACTCAAGCTTAGCATCCATGGCGTTGGCAAGAGCCCTTGCAGGCACATAAGCAGTGTCATCAAGGATAAAAGTTGGAGAGTCAATAGTAAAGACCATATCATCAATCCTGTACTCCTTGGAGTCAATGTAAAAAACAATCTTCTTGCCTTGATTTAAAATCTCCACTTCTTTTGTGTCGCCCTTCCAGTTGACGTCAGCACCTAAGTTTTCAGACACAAGTCTTAGGGGAATATGGATCCTGTCATTCTTAACAACAAAGTCCTTCTCGAAGACAATGTGATTGATGTTAAGAGTCATCTTTTTCTTTCCATTAGCATAGACACTAGTGAAGAGTAAAAGAAAAGATAATAAAAACAAAAGCTTCTTCTTCATGTTATCACTCCTTTATACAATTATATCACTAAACAAATTTTAAAAACTTACAAAAAGTTTAAGAATTAGAGGAATTAAAAAAGTCCCCCTAAGGGAACTTTTAAGATTTTACTATGAACTTCTTATTTTGATTTTAAACAATAACTTTCTTTGAAACATAATCTTTTATTATTGTAGATAACTTGTGAGCAAATTCTTCCATCTCAGGATTTTTGTAGACAATAGTAATTGCAGAAAAATCTCCTTCGATTTTTACAAAATCACAATAGGAAGTGGAGTTAATCATTTTAAGAGCTGATTCATATATAAAAGTTACTCCCTTATTTGCTCTAACTAGGCTGACAGAATTCATAATGCTAGAAGTAATTTTAATCTTGGAAGGGTAAAAATCAAAGCTTTTGAAAATATCATCTACAGATTTCCTTAGATTCTTTTCAGGATTGAGTAAGAAGAAAGTTTCTTTCGAATAGTCGGATAAAGAATTTTTCTCGACTTTGTAAATAGATTTTGGAACCATAAAATAAATATTGTCATTTAAAGCATAAACAGAATGTAACTTCTTATTGTTTATATTCCTGTTAGTAATAAATAAATCAATCTCATCCTTAAGCAAGGCTTCTTCAAAAGATGATGAGTCATATTTTGTCAAACTTAATTCTAAGTTAGGATAAAGTTCAATTAATCTTGGAACTATGTTTGGAATTATATATTGAGACATAAAAGCTAAAGAAGCAATTCTAATGTAAGAATTGTTTGAACTCTTAGATTCATTTATTTTTTTATACATTTCTTTTTCTAAAGTTTCAAATTTATCTATGTAGTCAAAAAGTAATTTTCCTTCTTTAGTTAGGATGAGAGGAGATTTAGACCTATCAAAAATAATAAAGCCTATTTCATTTTCAATATTTTTCAAAGATCTACTTAGGTTAGGTTGAGCTGTAAAAAGTTTTTTTGATGCCATACTAATACTTTTACATTCTCTAATGGTTTTTAAAATTTCTATTTTTTTATTATCCAGCACTTATATCACCGAAGATATTATATCATATATTATATAATGTATATAACAATTTAAGTATTTGTAGTGATAAAGCGAGGCTGATAAAATTTAGTTAATGATGTGAAAATGTTTACTCAAAAACTTTTCTATCAAAAAATGTTAGAAGATTGTGTAATTTTAAAAAAGAGGTGTTTTATGGAAAAAGTAAAAAAGAAAAAGGTTCCACATACTTTAGTAATTCTTATGATTATTATTTTATGTGCAGTTGCTTTAACTTGGATTATTCCAGCTGGAGCCTATGAAAGAATTGAAAATGCTCAAGGAGTGAAAGTAATTGATCCAGAAAGCTTTCACTATATTGAAAAGAGCCCTGTAAATCCTTTAAAAATATTTAATATTAGTTTAGAAGGATTTAATAAGGCAGCAACTTTAATATTTGTAATTTTATTTTCAGGAGCTTCCTTCAATATAATAACAATGAGTGGGGCATTACAATCCTTAATAGGAGCAGTTTCTAAAAAAACAGAGAGTAAAGAATATCTTTTTATTCCAATACTAACTTTCATCTTTGGACTTATTTGTACGACTCAAGGTGTTAATACCTTTATAGGCTTTGCTCCAATTATGGTTATGATTGCCTTAGCAATGGGATTCGACTCCATAGTCGGTGCTTCAATAATATTACTTGGTGGAGCAGTAGGATTCTCAACAGGAACGTTAAATGTTAATACAACAATAGTTGCACAAGAAATTGCAGGTCTACCACCATATTCAGGCTTATCTTATAGAGTGGTCTGCTTTATAGTCTTTTATATTGTTACAAACTTATACTTGGTTAAGTATGCTCTAAAGATTAAGAAAAATCCTGAACTAAGTCCTATGTATGAATTAGATAAACTTAGAGTTAAGGATGTGGACTCACACGATGAATTTAACTCACCAATGGACGCAAGAAAATGGGCTGTTATTATTTCATTATTTGCTGCATTAGGACTTATAGTTTACGGTGGGGTAAAATTAAAATGGAAATTGGAAGAAACAGCAGTTGTATTTATTTGGTTATCAATAGTAGCAGGTTTTGCTGCTGGATTCCAACCATCACAAATTGCAAAGTACTTTGTTGAAGGTGCTAAAAAAATGGTTGGAGCAGCTCTTATTATTGGGCTTGCAAGAACTGTTTCTGGAGTACTCGATGCTGGTAATATAATGGATACTAGTATCCATGCTATGTCAAGCTGGCTTAACTTCTTCCCTCAATTTTTAAAGGGACCAATGATGTTCATCGTAAACTTAATAGTTAATATGTTTATAACTTCTGGAAGTGGACAAGCAGCAGCAATTATGCCAATATTTGCTCCTTTAGCAGACACTATTGGCCTTACAAGACAAACTGCAGTTTTAGCATTTAACTTTGGAGATGGATTCTGTAACTATGTACTTCCAACTTCTACAGCACTAATGGGTATACTAGGAGCAACAGACATACCTTATGACAAATGGATGGTATTTATGGGTAAGCTATTTGGAATTTGGATTATAGTTGGTTCTGTTATGATGATAGGTGCACAAGTTATTAACCTTTAAGTAATAGTAAAGGAGAAAAATGAAAGATTTAATTATAAAAGAAATCGATAAAATAAAAGATAAATTATTTGAAATGTCAGATGAGATTTTTGACCGTCCAGAAATTTGCTTAGAAGAGCATTTTGCAAGTAAACTTCTAGAAGACTATCTTGAAGAAAATGGATTTGAAGTTGAAAGAGGTTTGGGTAGTCTGGACACTGCTTTTAGAGCAAAATATTCTAATGGAGATGCCAAATATAACATAGGACTCCTGTGTGAATATGATGCACTTCCCATGGGACATGGTTGCGGACACCAAATGCAAGGTCCCTCAATAATTGGAGCAGCAGTAGCTGTAAAGAATGCGGTCAAAGACCTTCCTTTTAATCTAATTGTTTATGGAACACCTGCTGAAGAAGGCGGCGGAGGAAAAATGATTATGCTTGATGAGGGTTATCTAAAAGATATAGACTTAGCTCTTATGATGCATGGTGGGCCAGCAACACAAGTTGATGTTAAATCAATGGCATTATCATCAAGATTTGTGAAGTTCTTTGGCAAATCTTCTCACGCAGCCCTTAAGCCAGAAGCAGGAAGGTCAGCCTTTGATGCACTTCTTTTAACTTTCCAAGGTCTAGAATTTTTAAGAGAACATGTTAAAGAAGATACAAGAATGCACTATACAGTTCAAACCCTTCCTGGGCCAGCAAATGTTGTACCAAATGAAGCTGAAGGTCATTTCTCATTGAGATCTTACAACTCAAAATATTTAGATGAAGTTGTGGAAAGATTTGACAATATTGTGAAAGGTGCTGCTCTTATGACAGGAACAACTTATGAAATAAGAGAAGATAGAAGACTTGAATCAAAGATACCAGCATATATTTTAAATGACTTAATAATGAAGAATGCTGAAGATCTTGGTGCTCCAAGAATAAAAGGAGCAAGAGAAAAGACTGGATCAACAGATTTTGGAAATGTAACTTATTTAATGCCAGGATCCTGTGCAAGAATAGCCTTTGTTCCAGAAGGAACAGCTTCCCACTCACAAGAATTTGTGGACTTAGGTAAAGAAAAAGAAGCACACGACTGTGTGGAGTACGGTGCGAAAATAATTGCTACAACAGTTTATGATTTAATAGAAGATCCTAGCTTAATTGAAAAATCTATAGAAGATTTTAATGAATATAAGTCTAAGATGTAAATAAAGAAATCCCCTCTAAAGTTAGGGGATTTTTAGTACCATAAATAGTGTAAGAAAGGAAGTAATTCCTATCTTGCACTATTTTT
>CABQNX010000016.1 GCA_902465645.1 uncultured Peptoniphilus sp. | reverse complement strand
TTTGAAATTCGGATTTATTTGATTTTCACATCTCACGGCGGCGTGAGATTTTTTTTATTTTGGGGGTGACAAATTGAAAGAAGAAAGACTACAATCAAAACAAGCCCTAGTTGATGAAATTAAAGAGAAAATTCAAGGCGCTCAATCTATCGTTCTTGTAAACTACAGAGGTCTAACAGTTGAAGAAGTAACTGAACTTAGAGCTAAGTACAGAGAAGCAAATGTTGATTACAAGGTTTACAAAAACACAATGATGAGACGTGCTTTTGAAGAGTTAGGTGTTGAAGGTTTAGAGGACTTCCTAAAGGGACCAAGCGCTATTGCATTTGGTATGGAAGATCCAGCATCAGCAGCAAAAATTTCATCTGAGTTTGCAGAAGATCATGAAGCACTAGAAATTAAAGCAGGATATGTTGATGGAAAAGTATTATCACTTCCAGAAATCGACGCACTTGCTAAATTACCATCCAAGGAAGTTCTTGTTGCACAAGTACTTGGCGGCTTAAACGCTCCAATCCAAGGATTCGCAAATGTACTAAATGGTACACTATCAGGTTTTGCAAGAGTTATTGCACAAATCGCAGACAAGAAAGAAAACGAAGCAGCATAATCTGCTAAAAAATTAAGAAAAATTATTATTTAAAATTACGGAGGAATAAAATGTCAGAAAAAGTAGAACAATTAATTGAACAAGTTAAAGAGCTTACAGTATTAGAACTTTCAGAAGTAGTTAAAGCTCTAGAAGAAGAATTCGGAGTATCAGCAGCAGCTCCAGCAGCAGTTGCAGCAGCTCCAGCAGCAGGTGGCGCAGCTCCAGCAGCAGCAGCTGAAGAAAAGACTGACTTCGATGTAATACTTGCTGAAGCAGGACAAGAAAAAGTTAAAGTAATCAAAGTTGTAAAAGACATTACTGGACTTGGACTTAAAGATGCAAAAGCAGTTGTAGACGGAGCTCCTAAGGCAGTTAAAGAAGGCGCTTCAAAAGAAGAAGCTGAAGAAATCAAAGCTAAACTTGAAGAAGTTGGAGCAACTGTAGAAGTAAAATAATTTAACTTAGTTAAATTTTAAAGAACTGTCCCTCATGAGGCAGTTTTTTGTTAGAAAAATTATAAATTAGCACACAAAAAGAGAACTCATTTTTCACGTGAGTTCTCTTTTGTTTTCTATTAAGTTGTCTCTCTTATATTTAGGGAAGTGTTAAAGGTAACGTGTTCAACTTGTGAGTAGTCTGACTTTGAATTGATTTTATTTATTAATAGTTCTACAGACTTATTTGCTATTAGATCAAGTGGCATTTCCATAGATGTAATCTTTGTTTCCAATAGATCGCCCATAGAGTGTCCTGCTAAACTTAAAATTTTAAGATCCTCAGGCACATTATATCCTAGGTCTTTTGCAGCTCTTAAGACTCCCATGGCTTGAAGGTCGTTTGCTGTTAATATGCCGTCAACATCTCCGTATTTTTCATATAATTCTTTGAATTTATTATAACCTGTTTTAAAGAAATCCATATTGTAATAGTCATTGCTTATTGAAAGGTCATCTTGACCTAGTTCAGAAATTGCTTTTAAATAGCCCCTATATCTTTCAGCAAAAGGACGAATTTCCATGATTCCGTTTATTAAGGCAATTCTTTCGCAGCCACACTTATGTAGGAAGTGAACTCCTTCATGAGCACAGTTAAAATAATTTACATCAACTGAACTCAAGTGGTCAGTTTGATTTCTAACTAATTGAACCACAGGTAAGTCAGAGGAATTTATATCTCTGATTAATCTCTTATTTTGTCCCGTGGAAACTATTAACATTCCATCTGTATAACTGTCTCTAACTTTTTTCAATGATATTTCTTCTATATCAGGGTCATCGTTGGTGTTTATTATAACAATTTCATATTCATAATCTCTTGCCTTTTCTTCAATAAGTTGAACTAGTTCTCCAAACATGGATAAGAACAAAGATGGTATCATTACGCAAAGGTTTTTTTTCTTACCTCTTTTAACACCTCTGACCAATAAGTTGGGTTTGTAACTTAATTTTTCTACTGCACCCATTATTCTTTTTTTAGTTTGTGGATGAACATACCCACTATTATTTAAAGCTCTAGACACAGTACTGACATCTACGTTTGCCAGTTTAGCAACATCCTTTAATGTTGTCATAAAGCCCTCCATTCTATTTTCTTTATAGTATAATGATATATTTTATTTAAATTTATTTCAAGGATAAGAGTTTACTTTACTAATGCAATAATATTGCATAGATTTTTTAATTTCTGCAAAATATTGCACAAGGCCCTGATTTCGTTGACCCTAGAAGATGATAGATGGTATAAATTAGTTAGAAAACGTTGCAGCGTAGAAATCAATAACTAAGAATAAAAATCAAGGAGCAATTAAAATGACTAAAGAAAAAACTTTTAAAACTATATTCCCAGCAGTTTCTGTACCACTAAATGATGATGACACTATTAACGAAAAAGAATTTAGAGAATATTTAAGATGGATAAAAACTTTTTACGATAAGGGGATCCAAGGACTAGTTGTAAACGGACACACTGGAGAAGTTACAGGATTAACTGAAGAAGAAAGAATTAGAACAATTGAAATAGCAGCTGAAGAATGTGGAGATATTATGACAATAATCTCTGGAATCAACTGTGAAAGCACAAATGGTGCTGTTAAAATGGCAAAAGATGCTAAAACAGCAGGAGCTGACGGAATTCTTCTAATGCCACCTCACATGTGGTTAAGATTTGGAATGCACAAGGATGCACCATTTGAATTCGTAAAAGATGTTGCTGAAGGAGCAGATATTGATATTATCATTCACTTATACCCAGCATACACTAAGGCATTCTACCCAGTTGAAACTCTAATTAAAATGTGTAAAGAAATTGACCACGTTAAATCAATTAAAGTTGGTACAAGAGTTACACCAATTTACGAACACGATATTAGACTTCTTAGAGAAGAATGTCCTGACATCTCTCTTATCACTTGCCACGACGAAACTCTTGCAGTAACAATGTTCACAGGTGTAGATGGAGCTCTTATTGGATTTGCAGGTTGTGTTCCTGAAATTATCTGTGAAGCTTGGGATGTATTTAAGAACCCTGAAAAGCACACACTTAAAGAAGCTCAAGATGCATCTGATAAGATTTATCCAATCAGTCAAGCTATTTACGGTGGTGGACAACCTTCTGGTGAAGCTCACGCAAGACTTAAAGAAGCTCTTGTTCAAAGAGGAATATTCTCAAGTGGACTTATGAGAAAACCAGTTCTTCCACTAAATCAAAAAGAAAAAGATTGGATTGCTGAAGGTCTTAAGAAGAGTGGCGTAGAAAAAGTTGATATGACTGAGTTTAAAAAATAAGAGAATTTAAAAAGTCCTCTGACTCTGTTGCAGAGCAGAGGATTTTTTTACAAAAAAAGGGGCTTAAAAATGGATAATAATAAAGTTATAGGAGAAGGTGTAAAGAAGTTACCCTTTAAAGAACTTGTTAAAAGAATAGGACCTGGTCTTATAGCTACTGGAATTGTAATTGGACCTGGAGCAGTTACAACAGCTGCAATGATAGGTGGAAATTATGGTTATGATTTAATCTGGCTTTTGATCCCGATTATTTTTATGGGAATTACCTTTATGATGGTTACAAATAGACTGGCAATTACAACAGGCCTACCGACCATACATGCAATTCACAAGTATTACGGACCAGTAGCTTCTGGAATAGTAGGGATAGCTACTTTTATAGCTTGTTTATTTTTTACTATGGGAAATATCTCAGGTACTGGGGCAGGTATGAATCTTATATTCGGAATAGACTGGAAGATAGGTTCGGCTATAATGGTTGCAATAGTAATCTATTGCTATTTCAGTAAGAATGTTTATAGTAAGGTTGAAAAGGTTATCACATTCTGTATACTTGGTATGATTGTTGCATTTTATATAACTCTATTTGGAGTTGGTGGACCTGATCCTAAAGGACTGGTAACAGGACTTACATCTTTTAAAGTTCCTGAAGGTAGTATTGGAACTGCTCTTGCATTTATTTCAACAAATGCAGCCATAACTGCTGGAATTTATAACACATATTTAGGACAAGAAAAAAAGTGGAATAAAGAAGACTTATTTAACGGCGTTATGTTTACCGATGCTCTTGTTCACATTATTAGTGTTGTTCTAATTTCGGGTGCAATAATCTTAGTAGGTGCAGTTGTACTTCATCCAACAGGGGAGAAAATAAAAGCTCCAGCACAACTTGCCGCTCTTTTAGTTCCTATGATGGGCAAGGCAGCTAACTATATTATGGGAGCAGCCCTCTTAGGTGCAGGTTTTTCTTCATTAATTGGTAACACACAAAGAGGAATTGTTTTATTAAATGCGGGAATGCAAAAAGAAGTAAAGTTAGAATCAGAATTAGTTAGAAATGGTTGTCTAGCAGCTTTAGTATTTAGTATGATAGTAGCCTATGTTTTTAACGGTTCTCCAATACAGTTAATTTTTATAGCGAACTTAGCTACATCTATTGCTACACCAGTCGGTGGACTTTTTGTAACTCTTTTAATCTGGAGAAAGGATGTAAATGAAGGTTACAAGGATCCAACTGTATTAAAAATTGCTATGACAATAAGTTATGTTTTCGTTTTAATAATGACTTTCTCATCACTAAAAACTTTAATTCCTAAATTAATGAATATGTTTTAAATCAAAAAAGAGAACTCATTTTTCACGTGAGTTCTCTTTTTCTATGTCAATTTGTTCTATGTCAATTTGTAGGATGGTTTTATTAAAAATTAATTTGTGAAATATTATTTGCGAAGGCTTCTTAAAAGTTCTATTTCTTCCTTGTGACCTTCTAGGTCTTGAGGTGTTTCTAGGTAAAAGGGAAGGTCTCTTAATTTTTCGTGGTTTATGATTCTCTCAAGAGCTTCAAGACCAATTTTTCCCTTGCCTATGACTTCGTGTCTGTCTTTGTGGGCTCCTCTTTCGTTTTTGGAGTCGTTTAGGTGGATGGCGTAGAGTTTATCCAGTCCAATGTGTTTATCGAATTCATCTAAAACACCATCAAGGTCACCTACTATGTCGTAGCCGGCCTCGTGGACGTGGCAGGTATCAAGGCAGACGCCAACTTTTTCTTTTAAGTGAACTCCTTCTATTATTCGTCCGATTTCTTCAAACTTTGATCCAACTTCTGTTCCCTTGCCTGACATGGTTTCAAGGAGGACTAGGGTCTCTTGGTCTTCCCTTAGAACTAAATTTAATTGGGCAGAAATTATTTCTATTGCCGCGTCAATGCCAAGTCCTGTGTGGGAACCTGGATGAAGGTTGTAGTAGGTGTTTTCAAAATACCTTAGCCTTTCCAAGTCTTCTGCCAGAACTAGGTTGGCAAACTCTCTTACACTTTCTGTTGATGAGCAAGGATTTAGTGTGTAAGGAGCATGAGCAATTAATGGTCCAAACTTGTTTTCTCTTGCAAGGTCCATTAGGCCTCTTATGTCTTCTTCGTCTAATTTTTTCATCTTGGAACCTCTTGGGTTTCGTGAAAAAAATTGAAAAGTTGTGGCAGAAATTTTTAGGGCATCCTTTCCCATATTGGTGTAGCCCCTTGATGTAGAAAGATGGGGACCTATTTTAAACATATTACCTCCATAAATAAAATTTAATAAAAAATAAATTAGTGGAACTTATTCTCGCTTGGATCGTGAAATTTAACCACTTCAGCAGGAACTCCCACTGCAGTTGAGTTGGCAGGGATGTCCTTAAGTACCAAGGCACCTGCCCCAATTTTTGCACCGTCGCCAATTGTCACTGGACCAAGGACTGTGGCTCCCGTCCCTATTATAACGTTATTTCCCACTGTGGGGTGCCTCTTCTTTTCCTTTTCATTGCCTGTTCCACCAAGGGTTATGTTGTGATACATGTGACAATTGTCCCCAATCTCGGCAGTCTCTCCAATGACCACAGCCATGCCGTGATCAATGAAGAGGTTCTTGCCAATTTTGGCACCTGGATGGATTTCAATCCCAGTTTTTTTCCTGGCCCTTTGTGAAATCCATCTTGCAAGTGTAGTGTGATTTTTTTCATAAAAGTAGTGGGCAATCCTGTGTCTCACCATGCAAGAAACTATGGGATACATAAAGATTGCCTCAAATAAACTTTTACAGGCTGGGTCCTTTAATAAGATAAATTCCCCATATTCCTTAATTTTTTTAAAATATTTAAGCATTCTTAAAAAGGTCAGTGGACATATATCTTTCAGCTGTATCAGGTGCTACTGTGACAATATTTCCACCAAGTTCCTCTTGCATTTTTAGTGCACCTACAACATTGGCACCAGCTGAGATACCAACAAGTAGTCCTTCTTCACGAGAAAGTCTTCTTGCCATTTCTATTGCTTCTTCTGATTTAACTGTGATTGTCTTGTCTAATAATTTTGTGTCTAGAACTCCTGGCACAAAGTTTGCTCCAATTCCTTGAATCTTGTGGCCGCCAGCTTCTCCTCTTGTAAGAAGTGGAGATTCATCTGGTTCAAGTCCCCAAACTTTTATATTTTCATCCTTTGATTTTAAAAATCTTCCAACTCCTGTTACAGTTCCTCCAGTTCCAATTCCTGCTATAAAGCCTGTGATGTCCTTTAGATCTTCATAAATTTCTGGGCCAGTTGTTTCTTCGTGGGCCACAGCGTTGTATTTATTTTCAAATTGGTTTGGCATGAAGTAGTTACCTGTAGATACAAGTTCTTTTGCCTTATCTACAGCTGCTTGCATTCCGCCTTCTCCTGTAAGGATTAGCTTAGCTCCAAAGGCTTCAATGAGTCTTCTTCTTTCAATTGACATAGATTCTGGCATTACAATATTTACCTTGTAACCAAGGGCACGACCAATCATGGCAATGGCGATGCCTGTGTTGCCACTTGTTGGTTCAACTATTTCCATGCCTTCCTTTAATGATCCGTCTTCGATGGCACCCTTGATCATGTATAGGGCAGCCCTGTCTTTAACAGATCCTGCTGGGTTAGATTTTTCTACTTTTACAAAAATCTTTCCTCCACCAATGTTTTCTAATTGTACTAATTTTGATTGTCCAACTGTTTCTAATAATTTTGTCATTTTCTTTCCTCCAATAAATCCATAAAAAAAAGAGTATATGAAATCATATACTCTTAAAATCTTTCTTAACATTCTGTCCTATTATAGAATAAAATTTTAAAATATTGATTCACATTCAAATAAGTCCTATAAAATTTTTATAGAACAACAACAGAATGCTTGGCTTGTGAAATTTTTAAAGTTATTTAAGTTTTTCATTTTTATCGCCTCTTCAATATGTTTCGACTATACTATTAAAAAATTTATTTGTCAAGGATAAGTTTAAAGAAAAATTTTTAAAACATAAGGTTTTATATATTATAAGGAGGGGCCTATACCCATTCGGGCACAGGGGGGCATTGCGAGGCCACTTGCTTGTGCCTTGTGGTATCCCCCTCCCTAAACCACCCCTATTAACCCCACGCGCTGGAAGTCCAAAAAAATTGGTTATGCTAAATTTTTTTGCTCATTTTATGCACTCCCCAAAGTTTTGAAATTTATGCGACATGATAAAAAAATACAACTTCATAAATAATTGTGACTTAAAAAATTTATGACCTCATAGTTAATTATGACTTTATAAAAATTTGTGGCCTTATAAATAATTATTAAAGTGATAAAAATTTGTGACTTCACAGATAATTATGATTCTATAAAAAATTGTGACTATATAAAAATTTAAGACTTTATAAAAATTTTAAATCTAATGAAATAGGACAAATTATTTGAAATTTAAAATTAATTTTACAAATAAAATGAAAATATCTCCTAAAAGACTGAAATATAAATTAATTGTGAAATTTTCTTGAATATAAGAGTCAATCTTAGTTATAATGTAAGCAGTAAATAAAAAGAGGTGTTTTATGAAAGTTTCAGTTATCCTGGCAGCAGGAGAGGGAACGAGAATGAAGTCCAAAAAACCAAAGGTACTTCATGAAATTCTTGGAAGACCCATGCTTTTTTATGTCTTAAATTCTTGCAAGCATTCACAAGTTGAAAAGAATCTTGTGGTAGTGGGACACAACAAGGAAAAAGTCTGTGAGGCCTTCGAAGACGAAAAAGATGTGGAATTTATTGAGCAACCTATTGGCGACGACGTGCCCTATGGCACTGGTTATGCCGTTATGAATGCTCTTGATAAAATAGAAGACGATGACACAGTTATTATATTAAATGGAGATACTCCTATTATTTCTAATTCAACTATTTCATGCTTTTTGAAATATCACGAAGAGAGAAATAATGATATAACAGTTTTGTCTGCTGATATGAAGGATCCTACAAACTACGGCAGGATTGTCAGGGATGAAAATGCAAATGTTGTTGCAATAGTTGAGGAAAAGGACGCAAGTGAAAAGCAAAAGTTAATCCGTGAAATTAATTCAGGTATTTTTGCCTTTAAGGGTTCTTCTCTAAAGTCAGCTCTTTCAAAGATTGATACTGACAATGCAGCTAATGAGATGTATATTACTGATACTCTTGGAATTCTTGTTGAGGAAGGCAAGAGGGTTGACTCCTTTAAGCTAAGGGACACAAGAGAAATCCTTGGAGTTAATTCAAGATATGAGTTATCTATTGCAGCAGAAATCCTACAAAAAAAGATTAATAAGGAATACATGATAAATGGTGTTGGGATTATTGATCCTAAGTCCACATATATTGAATACGGGGCTACAATTGAAAGAGATGTCATGATTTACCCAGGCACTCGCATTGACAAGAAGTCTGTTATTAAAGAAGGGGCAGAAATTTATTCTTCTACAATAAAAAATTCAACAATTGGAGAAGATGTCATTATTAGGTCTTCTGAAATAGAAGATTCTTCTATAGGAAGAGGAACTACAGTGGGACCTTACGCCCACTTGAGACCAAATTCTCATGTTGGAGAAAATTGTAAGATTGGAAATTTTGTTGAAGTGAAAAATTCCAATGTTGGAGACGGGTCAAAGATGAGCCACCTTGCTTACATAGGCGATGCTGATGTGGGTAGTGGAGTTAACATAGGCTGCGGAGTGGTCTTTGTTAATTATGATGGAAGAGACAAGTTTAGGGCCAAGGTTGGCGACAATGCCTTTATTGGTTCTAATGCAAATTTAGTGGCACCAATTGAAGTAGAGGACAACGGCTATGTTGCTGCTGGGTCTACTATTACAAAAAATGTTTTGAAGGGTCAACTTTCTCTTGAGAGAGCACCTCAAAAAAATATAGATGGTTGGGTTGAGAGAAAAGGATTTATCAAATAGGAGGACATAGAAATGAGCACAGTTAATGGAGATATTGTAGTATTTACAGGAAATTCTAATCTTAGTCTTGTAGATAAAATTTGTGAAAATATGGGAATTGAAAAGGGCGCTTGTACTGTGTCCACATTTTCTGATGGAGAAATTTCAATTGATATTGGAGTTTCTGTAAGAGGTAAGGATGTTTTTGTTATCCAATCAACTTCTTCACCAGTTAATGACAACTTAATGGAACTTTTAATTTTAATTGATGGCTTAAAGAGGGCATCAGCTGGCAGAATCAACGCAGTTATTCCTTATTATGGATATGCAAGACAAGATAGAAAGACTAAGGCAAGAGAACCTATAACTTCAAAACTTGTTGCAAATCTAATTACTAAAGCAGGAGCTGACAGGGTTGTTGCTATGGACCTTCACGCTGGTCAAATCCAAGGTTACTTTGATATTCCTGTTGACCACCTAACTGCTGTACCTTACCTTGCAAGATACTTCAAGGATATTGTAAATGAAGACGACTTTGTAGTTGTTTCTCCAGACTTAGGTGGAGTTACAAGAACTAGAAAGTTTGCCAATGAATTAAATCTTCCTATTGCCATTATTGAAAAGAGAAGACCAAAGGCAAATGTGTCTGAAGTTATGAATATTATTGGTGATGTTGAAGGTAAGTCAGTTATACTTGTTGACGACATTGCGGATACTGCTGGAACTATTACTAAGGCAGCTGACGCATTAAAATCTAGAGGTGCAAAGAAAGTTTATGGAGCTGCAACTCACGGAGTTCTATCAGGTCCAGCTATTGAAAGACTAGAAAACTCATCTCTAGAAAAATTTGTAATCACAGATACTATTGAACTTCCAGAAGAAAAGAAGATAGATAAGATTGATATTGTGTCTGTTGCTCCAATTTTTGCATCAGCAATTAAGAGGATCAACACATCAAAATCAGTTAGTGAAATGTTTGAATAAGGTGATTAAGTGTATATAATTGCAGGACTGGGAAATCCCGGCAAGAAGTACGAAGCTACTAGGCACAACGTGGGTTTCTCGACAATTGATGTCCTTGCGGATAAGCTTAATATAAAAGTTAATAAGATTAAATTTAAGGGGCTTGTAGGTGAAGGGAGAATTGGCTCAGAAAAGGTCATTCTCCTAAAGCCCCATACTTTTATGAACAATTCCGGAGAATCAATTGTAGAAATTTTAAATTTTTATAAATTAAAACCAGAGGACTTAATGGTTGTTGTGGACGACATTGACATTGAATTTGCCCAGCTAAAGATAAAGAAGAATGGATCGGCTGGAACCCACAATGGGCTTAAGTCTATTGTAAATTTAACAGGAAGCAAAAATTTTGCCAGGTTTAAAATTGGTGTTGGTAAAAAACACCCTAATGAAGATTTGGCAAGTTTTGTTCTGTCTAATTTTCCATCAAAGGACAAAAAGCATATTGCAGATGCCATAGATGCCTGTGCAGATGCCATAATTGATGCAGTGGACTCTGGCATCGACAAGTCCATGAATTCTTATAACAACAACATTTATTGAGGTGAAAATTGAATTTTTTAATCAATAGTGTAAAGAACTTAGAAGCTTTTAAAGAATTAGATAATTCAATAAAAATTTCAAAGAACACTGCAGTCTTTGGTTCAGAGGAGGCAGTGCTCTCTCTTTTTGCGCCCACTTTTTGTGCTGAAGGCAAGAAAGTCTGCCTAATTTCACAAGATAGAGCCAGGGCGAGAAAGGCCTATGAAGACATTGAGTCCATATCAGATGAGACCTGCGTTTACTATCCAGAGAAGGATGTATTTTTCTACGACAGGGACTCAAAGTCCAAGGAGAACACCAAGAAAAGACTAGAAGCCATGGCAGAAATTGCTAGTGGGAGGGCAAATATTGTTGTCACAACACTAAACGCCTTGACTGCAAAAATATCAAGGCCAGAGATTTTTGCCTCTTATAAAATTCCCATAGAAGTTGGCCAAGTGGTGAATCTTGATGACCTTCCCAATAAGCTTGTTGAAATGGGCTACGAAAGATTTCCAAGCGTTGAAGGTCTTGGTCAGTTCTCTATTAGAGGTTCAATCATTGACATTGGGACTCAAGATGCCAACTACAGGATAGAACTTTTTGACGATGAAGTTGATTCCATTAGGTCCTTTGAAATTGAAAGCCAAAGGTCACTTGATAAGTTAGAAGAAATTACAATCTATCCCATAGAAGACCTCATCCTAAGAGAAGATGAGAAAGAAAAAATTGCCGAGAGAATAAAAAAAGATATTTCAAAAACAAAACTTGAGGGAAAAGAAAAGGACAGGCTAAGTGAAAAGTTTTTGAGATATGTTGACAGGCTTGAAAACCAAGAGACTATTATCAACAAGGACTTGATCCTTCCCTATGTAGACCAAGACCAAGTTGGATCTTTTTTAGATTACTTAGATGACTTCATATTTTTAATTGAAGAACCATCGAGGATTGTGGAAAGGGAAGAAGAACTTGAGCTTGCCAATGGAGATAAGTTTGCCATCTTAATCGAAAATGGTGAAGTCACAAAGGCTCATGAAAAAACTTTTTACAATTATAAGGATATAATTGACAAGTTAAATGAAAAAACTTTAATAACTTTTAACGCCCTCTTAAAGCCACCAAAGATGTTTAATCCACAAGACATTGTAAACATTAAGGTCAAGAGCGTGACAAACTATATGTCAAAGATCAAGCTCTTCAAGGAAGACTTGGACTATTATGGAAATAATAATTTTAAGGTAATACTTCTTGGAGCAACGGAAAAAAGAGCCAAAAGGCTCTTTGACCACCTAGTGGACTTGGGTTACTCTCCTCATCTTGCAAAAAACACAAAAAATGAAAAAATTACTTCCAACATTGTTGTCACAACAGGTGCCTTAAATGATGGAATAGAATTTTCTGATTCTAAAACAGTCTTTATAAATTATTCAGAAATTTATGGGTCCTTTTCAAAGAAGAAAAAGAAAAAAGTTCCTAAGAAGAAGGCCCTAAATTTTGAGGACTTGAAGATTGGAGACTATGTGGTCCACGAGGCCCACGGTGTTGGAAAATATGTTGGGACAACAAGACTTGAAGTCTCAGGAATCCAAAAGGACTATATCTTAATTGAATATGGTGGAGAGGACAAGCTCTTCCTCCCAATTGAGGCTTTAGACTCTATTTACAAGTATGTCCAAGAAGGCAAGAGACCGCCAAAGGTCAACAAGTTAAATTCCCTTGACTGGAAGAAGAAAAAGGCTCGTGCAAAAAAATCCATTGACGACATGGCAGATGAGTTGATAAAACTTTATGCCACTCGTGAAAACACCAAGGGCTTTGCCTTTAGCGAAGACTCCCAATATCAAAGAGAGTTTGAAGATGCCTTTATATATGAAGAAACTTCTGGCCAGTTAAAATCTACTGAAGAGATAAAAGAAGATATGGAGAAGCCATCGCCAATGGACAGGCTCCTCTGTGCCGATGTTGGGTATGGAAAGACAGAGGTTGCCCTTCGTGCAGCCTTTAAGGCAATACTAGATGGAAAGCAAGTTGCCATTCTTGTGCCAACAACTATTTTGGCCCAACAACACTACAACACAATTAAGGAGAGGTTTAAAAATTTCCCTGTGGGAGTTGGACTCCTTTCAAGATTTAGGTCAAAGAAAGATCAAAAGATGGATATTGAAGGCCTAAAGGATGGAAACATTGATATAATCGTAGGAACTCACAGGCTCCTTTCCAAGGACGTCAAGTTCAAGGATCTGGGACTTTTAATTATAGATGAAGAGCAAAGATTTGGTGTCCGTCACAAGGAAAAACTTAGAATGCTAAAAGAGAACGTGGACACCCTAACTCTTACTGCAACCCCAATCCCAAGAACCCTACAAATGTCCATGATAGGGATTAGAGACATGTCAGTTATTGAAGATCCACCTGAAGAGAGATTTCCAGTGGAAACTTATGTCTTGGAGTACAACAACCTAATGGTTCGTGAAGCTATCTTAAAGGAAATTGAAAGAGGAGGCCAGGTTTACTTCCTCTACAACAAGGTCTCAAATATGGAAAATAAACTTCTAGAACTTAGGAAGCTTGTTCCAGAAGCGACCTTCTCAATGGCCAATGGTCAGATGACTGAGAAGGCTCTTGAAGACACAATGATTGACTTTATAGAAGGGAATGTTGACGTCCTAGTTTGCTCCACAATAATAGAAACAGGCATGGACGTTCCAAATGCAAACACAATGATAATAACAGACTCCAATAGGCTTGGACTTTCACAACTCTATCAACTCCGTGGAAGAATAGGTAGGTCATCGAGAATTGCCTACGCCTACTTCACCTACGACAGGTCAACGTCAATCTCTGAAGTAGCGCAAAAGAGGCTCCAAGCTATAAAAGAATTTACTGAGTTTGGTTCGGGCCACAAGATTGCAGAGAGGGACCTTGAGATCAGAGGTTCAGGCTCCATACTTGGGTCAAGACAGTCAGGCCACATAGAAAAAATTGGTTACGACCTCTACATGAAGTACCTCAAGGATGCTGTCATGAAGTTAAAGGGTCTTGACGTGGAAGAAGAAATTGAAACTACAATTGATTTAAAGCTTGATTCCTTTATACCAAAGGACTACATTGCCGATGACAAGACAAGGCTTGAGATTTACAAAAAGATTTCTGTTCTCACAACAGAAGAGGAATATTCAGACCTTGTTGACGAATTAATCGACAGGTTCTCTGACTTCCCTGATGAAGTTTCAAACTTAATGGACATAGCCCTCTTAAAGAACAAGGCGCAAAGGGCAAAAGTTTCATCAATTCTTGAGAGAAGGGGAGAATATAGGGTAAGAGTTGAAGGTGAGGTTCCACTTCCTGCCATCATGGAAATAAATAACGAGTTTGAAAATATTTCCTACTCCATGGGAAATGACAATGAAATCATCTTGACTAAGTTAAAATATCCTCTTGATGAGCTTAAAAAGTTGGTTACAATTTTGTATTTACACAAAAAGGACACAAAAACTTCTAAAAAGTAGTGTATAATGGAAACATTAAATGATAATAATTAAATAGAATAAGGAGAGAAATATGTTTTTAAAGAAATTTGGTAAGATAGCAGTGACTATTGCACTTGCAGGTTCACTTGTGGCTTGTAGCGGTGCAAATAAAGATGCGGCAGCAAAGGTTGGTGGAGTTGAAATCCCAATGGAAGATTATTATAAATCTTATGCAGCAAGGGTAAATCAACTTACTTCAATGTACGGCGAAGATGTTCTTAAGAACAAGGAAGATGGAAAGAAATCTACTGACGAACTTTTAAGAGAACAAGCAATCACAGACCTTACAACAACAGAAGCTATTAAACAAGATGCAGAAAAATCAAATATTACAGTTTCTGATGAAGAAGTAAATAAAAAGCTTGACGAAATCAAGACACAACTTGGTGGAGAAGAAGCCTTTAACAATTTCTTAAAAGAAAATGGACTTCCAAAAGAATATGTTGCTGAAAACATGAAAAATCAAATGTTAGTTGGCAAATACACTCAAGAAAAATTAAAGGAACTTGAACCGACTGAAGAAGAAGTTAAAAAACATTATGAAGACAACAAGGATTCTTACTACAAGGCAAAGGCGTCTCATATCCTAGTAGACGACCTAAAAGAAGCTAATGTATTGAGAAAAAAGATCCTAAAGGGAGAAGACTTTGCTAAGCTTGCAAAGGAAAATTCTAAGGATACAGGAAGTGCACAAAATGGTGGATCACTTGGCGAATTCACAAGTGGACAAATGGTTGAAGCCTTTGACCAAGAAATTGCTAAGATGAAGGCTGGAGACATTTCTGAACCTATAACTACACAATTTGGTTACCACATCATCAAGCTTGAAGAAAAAACTCCTCTAGAATTTGATGCAGTTAAGGACCAAATCAAGGCTGAGTTACAACAAGAAAAATTCAGAGACTATATTGAAAAAGTTAAAAAAGATGCTAAAATAAAGACTTACGTTAACACTTCTAAAGAAGTTGAACTTCCAGATGAATACAAGAACTTTGGAAAGGTAGAAAAAGAAGGCCAAGCTAAAGAAACTAATGCAAAGGCTGAAGCAGCAAACAAGAATGCAAAGGCTAATGCAGGAGAAGAAAATGCTAAGGCTGAAAACAAAAAAGAAACAAAATAAGATTTAAATCAAAGCCTGTGAGTAAAGAGCAAAAGGATTTTAGTCCTCTCTTAGGTCACAGGCCTTTTATTTTTATTAACAGTTAAAGTTTTGTTTAAGTTAAAAATCTATTTATCAACAAATAAAACAAAATTCTGGTATAATGAATAAAAACATTGTTAAAGGGGTGAAACAATGAGTTTTTCATCAGAAGTCAAGGATGAAGTTGCAAAGATAAAAGTAGATGATTACAAGTTAATTTTATCGGAGCTTGCTGGGGTGACTCCCATGTGTGGAATTTTAAATTTTAAAAATAATAAAATTTCTATGGAATATATTACAGAAAACGCTCCTGTGGCAAGAAGACTTTTTACATTTTTGAGAAGGTCCTTTGGTTTTGACGTTGAAGTAAAAAATGTAAGGTCAACTCAACTTAAAAAAAATGTATTTATTATCTATATATCTCAAGATGAGTCTTGCAGGTTACTTCTTGATGAGTTAAAATATATAAAGGGTGCAAGCGTATTTATGATAAATTATGCGCCCACTGACCTCATAAAAACTAGTAATGAGAAAAAGGCCTACATCCGTGGTGCCTTTATGGGTTCAGGATCCATAACAGATCCCAAAAAAGGATATCATTTGGAATTTGTCTCTGAAAACGAATCCAACGCTTATTTTTTATCTGAAACAATTAATGCTTTTGGATTTACTTCAAAGGTAATTATGAGGAAGGAAAAATACATAATTTACATTAAGGACTCAGAACAAATCTCTGACTTCTTATCTCTAATTGGAGCCTATAATTCTGTTTTAAAATACGAAAACGTAAGGGTTATAAAGGAAATGAGAAACAATGTAAATAGGATTGTAAATTGTGAGACGGCCAACTTAAATAAAACAGTTAAGTCATCTTACGACCAAGTGGAAGATATAAGGCTCATTGACAAGGAAATTGGGATAGAAAATTTAGATGAGGATTTGAAGGCAATAGCCAAGATAAGGTTAGAGAATAGGTCAATGAGTTTAAACGATATTGCAAACTCTCTTGAGCCAAAGCTTTCAAAGTCTACTGTTAATTATAGATTTAAAAAACTTAGGAAAATTGCGAATAAGTTGAGGGGTGTATGAAATGACAAGTAAAAAAGTTGTACTTAATAATATTGACGGACTTCACGCTAGGGCCGCTGCACTTTTTGTAAGAGAGGCCAATAAATTTGCTTCTGAAATAAATCTTGAAGCTCATGGTGACAAGGTAAATGGCAAGTCCATTATTGGTATCATGTCTCTTGGTGCCTTCACTGGTGAAGAGATTGAAATTGAAGCTGAGGGAGTAGACGAAGAAGAAGCAGTTCAAAGATTGGCTTACTTAGTTGAAAAAGAATTTATAAATCTTTAATTTAATAAAAATATCTTATTTGGAGTTTTGCTTGGTCAAAACTCTTTTTTCATGTCCTTTTATTTGTCTTTGGCCTTTGATAAAATATATTAAAGATTAGTAATGAAATTTTTTGTTTTTTAATTTGTGAATGAGAAAATTTTTGAAACTTATTAGGAAGTCTTAAATTTTTTGTAAGCTAAATAAAATTTAAAAATTAAAATGATTTAAAAAATAAAAATTTGTGATTTATAGATTAAGGATGATCCTATGAATAATTTTGTCCACCTACATCTCCATAGTGAATACTCCCTCTTAGATGGTTCTACGAGGATAAATCTCTTGCCACGAAGAGTCAAGGACCTTGGCATGGATGCAGTTGCCCTAACTGACCACGGCAATATGTACGGAGCCATTGCCTTCTATAAGGCCTGCAAGGATGCTGGAGTAAAACCCATCCTAGGTTGCGAGGTCTACATATCAGAGAAGGACATGACCCTTAAGGACAGGACCAATAAGAGGTACCACTTAATTCTCTTGGCAGAAAACAATGAGGGCTTCAAAAATATTATGAAGATAGTTTCCATTGGCTACGTCGATGGATATTATTACAAGCCCCGTGTTGACAAGGAAGTCTTAAAAAAATATTCCAAGGGAGTCATAGCCACTTCTGCTTGTCTTGGTGGCGAAGTTCAAAAACAACTTTTAAATAGGGATAGAGATGCTGCAAAAAAAGCTGCACTTGAATACAAGGAAATCTTTGGAGAAAATAATTTCTTCTTAGAGCTCCAAGACCACGGCATACCTGAGCAAGCAAGAGTAAATCGTGAGCTAGTCCTTCTATCAGAAGAGTTAGGGATTCCCCTAACTGCATCAAATGATGTTCACTACTTAAAGAAGGAAGACTCAAAGAGTCATGATGTCCTTCTTTGTATCCAAACGGGAAAGACAGTCAACGACACAGACAGAATGAAGTTTCCATCAGATGAATTTTATCTAAAGTCTCCTGATGAAATGGCAGTCCTCTTCCCAAAAAATCTTGATGCTCTAGAGAACACTGTTAAGATTGCAGACAGATGTAATGTTGAAATAAAATTCCACGACCTTCACTTGCCAGAGTTTACAGTTCCAGAAGAATATACTCACGAAGAATACTTAAAGAAACTGGCCCTTGAGGGAATGATGGAACGCTACGAAAATGTAAGTGACGAGATAAAAGACAGGTTTGAATTTGAGTTCAACACTATTAAGAACATGGGTTACGTTGACTACTTCTTAATTGTTTGGGACTTTATAAGATATGCGAGAAAGCATGAAATCCAAGTTGGACCTGGAAGGGGTTCTGCTGCTGGTTCCATGATATCTTATTGTCTTGGCATAACTGATGTAGACCCACTGGAGTTTGATCTTCTTTTTGAAAGATTTTTAAACCCAGAGAGGGTTTCCATGCCCGATATTGATATAGACTTTTGCTATGAAAGACGTGAAGAGGTTATTGAATATGTAAACAGGAAGTACGGAGACTCTCACGTTGCCCAAATAGTTACCTTTGGAACTATGGCTGCCCGTAATGCCATAAGAGACGTGGGCCGTGCCCTTGACATGTCCTATGCCAAGGTGGACTACATTGCCAAGCAGGTTCCTCAAGCCCTCAACATGACCATAGAAAAGGCCCTTGATGTTTCAGAAACTTTTAAGGGAATCTACGATGGAGAAGAGGACTCCAAACTTTTAATTGACATGGCTCTTAAGCTTGAAGGACTCCCAAGGCATACCTCAACCCACGCAGCTGGTGTTGTAATTTCTAAGGACGAACTGACAGAATATGTTCCATTGACGAGAAACGACAAGATCATAGCTACTCAGTTTAACATGATTGAGCTTGAAGAGTTGGGGCTTCTTAAGATGGACTTCTTGGGCCTAAGGACTCTCACAGTTATTAGGGACGCAATTAATTTAATTAAAGAAAACCAAGGCAAGACAATAAATTTTGTCAACTTCGACTACAACGACCCAGATGTCTTAAAGATGTTTGCAAGATCAGAAACTCTTGGAGTCTTTCAATTTGAATCCTCTGGCATGAGGGCCTTCTTAAAGGAACTAAAGCCAGACGAATTTTCTGACTTAGTTGCTGCCAACGCCCTCTTTAGGCCTGGACCAATGAAGCAAATTCCAAAATTTGTTGGGTCTAAGCACGACAAGTCCACAATTTCCTATATCCATCCAAAGCTTGAGCCAATACTTAAGTCAACTTATGGCTGTATAGTTTACCAAGAACAGGTAATGCAAATTGTTCAGCAAATTGGTGGTTACTCTCTTGGCAGGGCCGACATTGTTAGGCGTGCCATTTCCAAGAAAAAGATGAAGGTAATGGAAGAAGAGAGGAAGAACTTCATCTACGGCAACAAGGAAGAGGGAGTTTGCGGCGCCATTGCCAATGGAGTTGACGAAAAGTCTGCCAATGAAATTTATGACTTGATAATAGACTTTGCCGACTACGCCTTTAACAAGTCCCACTCTGTGGCCTATTCAGTAGTTGCCTACAGGACTGCCTGGCTAAAATATTATTATCCAAGAGAATTTATGGCGGCACAAATTTCTACCTACACAAACGACATTAAGCAAGTCAGCCTCTATATAGAAGAGATAAAAAGACTGGGCATAGAAATCCTGCCACCAAATATAAATTATTCCTTTAGGAAGTTCACTGTTGAAGACAAGAAAATTCGCTTTGGCCTAAAGGCTGTTAAAAATGTTGGCGACAACTTAATAGAAGTAATTGTAAAGGCAAGGGAAAGGGGACCTTACAAATCTCTAAAAGACTTTGTTGATAGGATCAATGCCCTTGACAAGTCTGCCCTTAACAAGAGGGCTGTAGAATCCCTAATAAGGTGTGGAGCCATGGACGACTTTGAAGGCAATAGGGCCCAGTACCTTGCAATTTATGAGGGAGTATTGTCATCTTCATCAAATACTGCAAAGAATAATGTAATGGGTCAATTTTCACTTTTTGAAGAGGCAAACTTCCAAGAAGACCTTCCAAAATTACGTGACTTTCCACAAAAGGACAAGCTTGACATGGAAAAGGAAGTTATTGGCATGTACATCTCTGGCCATCCCTTAGACCCTTATAGGGAATTAATCGAGAAAAATTCTACAATAAACACAAATCAAATTTTTGAAAAGTACAGGGAAAATCTCTTGAGAAGGTCTAGGGTTAAGGTCGGTGGAATTTTAAAATCCAAGAAGACCATGATTACAAAGACCAACAAGATGATGGCCTTTGCCGCCCTAGAAGACTTATATGGGACAATTGAACTTGTAATTTTCCCCAATGTCTATTCACGTTATAAGGACCTAATTGAAGATGAGAATGTAGTCGTCGTTGAGGGTCACTTCCAAGAATCTGAAGTGGAAGAACCAAAGATTTTGGTAGATTCAATTTCAAGACTTAAGATGCCAACAAAAAACAAGTTATATATTTCTGTTGACTCTATGAAAAATGAAAGTGTAAAGGAAATAAGAAAAATTTTAAAAGAATATGAGGGGTCCACTCCCGTGGTCTTCTTTGAAGAAGAAACCAGGAGGGCCTTTGGGACTGATTCAAGCCTATGGGTTGACGACAAGTCCTTTGACGAAATTCAAAATAAATTGATAGCATATACTAAGACTAGAGAAAAAATTATTTTAAAGTAGGTGACTATGAGACTTGCAATTTTAACAAGTGGCGGAGATGCTCCAGGCATGAATGCCACAATAAGAGCAGTTACGAGGACCTGTATATTCGAAGGGATAGAGGTCTATGGAATAAGTGGTGGCTATGAGGGCCTTATTGATGCCAAGTTTGAAAAACTAGTTCAGTCTTCTGTTGCAGATATAATCCAAAGAGGGGGAACAATTCTTTCTACCTCACGTTCTGAAAGATTTATGACAGAAGAGGGACTTGAAAAGGCAATAAATTCTTTGAAAATTTTTGAAATTGACGCCCTGATTGTCCTTGGCGGCGACGGAAGCCTAAAGGGGGCAAAAAAATTAAGAGACAGGGGGATAACTGTAATTGGAATTCCTTGTTCTATTGACAATGACCTTGCCTATACAGACTTCACCATAGGTTTTATGACTGCAGTTGAAACTGTCACAGAAGCCATAAGTCACATTAGGGACACAACGGATGCCCATTGTCGTGCCAATGTCGTTGAAGTTATGGGCCGCGAGTGCGGGGACATTGCCCTTTATTCAGGAGTATCTTCTGGAGCTGAATCAATTATTGTTCCAGAGATTGAAACAAATATAAACGAAATTGCTGAGAAGGCTCTTATGGGAAAAAATCGTGGCAAGAGACACCACATAATTATTATGGCCGAGGGTTGTGGATCTGCCTTTGATTTTGCCAAGGACTTCCAAGACTTAACTGGGATTGAAACGAGGGTGACAGTCCTTGGTTATATCCAAAGGGGTGGAGCTCCTTCAATCTTTGACAGGATTCTTGCATCACAATTTGGTTATCTTGCAGTTAAGGAAGCAAAGAAGGGAAATTCTAGAGTTCTTGGATTTAAAGATGGAAGGGCCATGACCATGACCTTTGAAGAAATGTTTGAAGCGAAAAAAGTTTTTAGGGAAGACCTATTAGACATCCTAAAGACTGTTTCTATATGAGGTGGAAAATGAAAAAGACAAAAATTGTTGCCACAATTGGGCCAGCAAGTGAAAGTGAAGATATTTTAAAAATCCTCTTCACAGAGGGAGTAAATGTTGCGAGACTTAACTTCTCTCACGGCAGCCATGAAGAGCACAAGATAAAAATTGACAGGATAAAAAAACTTAGGAAGGAAATTGACCTTCCTATTGGAATAATGCTTGACACCAAGGGACCAGAAATTAGGCTGGGAGAAGTAGATGGAGAAGTTTCTCTTGAAATTGGAGATAAATTTATCTTAACTACAGAAGACCTTCTTGGGGACAAAACTATTGCCAGTATTTCCTATAAGGACCTATACAAAGACGTAAAAGTTGGTGACAGGATTCTAATAGATGACGGGCTTGTTGAGCTCCTTGTAAAAGAAATTGAGGGAGAAAAAATTATTACAGAAGTGGAAAACTCTGGAGTGATTTCTTCCCACAAGGGAGTTAACGTGCCAGGAGTTGATATCAAACTTCCTGCCCTAACTGAAAGGGACATTGAGGACATAAGGTTTGGAGTAAGAGAAGACATAGACTTTATTGCAGCTTCCTTTATTAGGTCAAGAGAAGATGTCCTTGCCATAAGACGTGTCCTTGAAGAAGTAAGTGACTATACAACAAAAATTATTTCAAAGATTGAATCCCAAAAGGCTGTGGAATTAATTGATGAAATCATAGAAGTTTCTGATGGAATTATGGTGGCAAGGGGAGACCTTGGAGTTGAAATAGAAACAGAAGCTGTACCTATAGTTCAAAAAGAAATAATAAAAAAATGTAACGTTGCAGGTAAGACTGTAATCACTGCGACCCAAATGCTTGACTCTATGATAAGAAACCCAAGGCCAACTCGTGCTGAAACCAATGATGTTGCCAATGCAGTCTTAGATGGAACAAGTGCAGTTATGCTTTCAGGAGAAACTGCCAGCGGCAAGTATCCTGTTGAGGCAGTGGAAACTATGAGAAAAATTATAGAATATACTGAATCAACAATTGACCATGACGAGATTTTGGAAAATAGGATTAAGGACGTGGAAAATTCCATGACCAACTCCATAGGAAGGTCCGCTTGCGTAATTGCAAGAGACCTCCACGCCAATGCCATAATTACTGCAACAACATCAGGTAACACTTCAAAGGCAATTGCAAAATTTAGGCCAGAAACACCAATTATTGCATCAACTCCCTTTGAAAAAATTAAAAACCAACTTAGCCTTGTCTGGGGAGTAAGGCCTGTAAAAGTTTTAAACTTTAAGGACACAGACAACCTAATTGATGCCTCTATGGAAGTTGCAGTTAAGAAGGGATTTTTAAAATCTGGAGACCTAGTAGTTTTAACTGCAGGAGTTCCTACAGGGATTGCTGGTTCAACTAACCTCTTAAAGATAGAAAATGTTTCAGAAATTCTAGGTAGGGGAACAGCCATTGGCAAGAAAAAGAAAAAAGCAAGGGCAGTAGTTGCCAATAGTCTTGAAGAGCTTGAAGCAAACTTCGAGCCTAAGGACATAATCATCTGCAATGGAACTGATGGCAGGATGATTCCTTATATGGAAAAATCTTCTGGCTTTGTAACAGAAGAAGCTGGCTTTACTTCTAATGGAGCAGTTTCTGCTATTTCTCTTAACAAGACTGCCATTGTTGGTGTAAGGGACATCACTAAGCTAATAAAAACTGGCGACATGATAACTATCGATGGAACTGATGGAACAGTTAGGAGATAATTTTTTGTGACTTTTAATAAATTATAAGGTCATAAGAATTTATGAATTTGTGAAATAATGTTAGGTCATAAATTAAGCTGACTTAGTAAAAAAATGTGAAGTCATAATTGATGTGGCTTTGTGAAAAAATATTATGTCATAATTGACCATGGCTTATTGAAAAAATTTGAAGTCATAAATATTTTTGAGTTGGCGAAAAATTTGAAGTAAGAAATTTTATATAAAAATAAAAAGACCTCTTTTGATATTTTTATCAAAAGGGTCTTTATTTTTGCCTTATTAATTTTTTTATACTTTCTTCTCTTTCCTTGAGGTTGGAATTTATATCTAATAGTTTTGACTTAAACTTTTTAGATTCATCAAGTACTTTTAAATTTGCAAGCCTTTCAGACTCGTTGAGATCCTTGAAGTAAGCATTTAAGTTTCTATCAATTAATTCATAAATTTTATCGAGCCTTTCAGAACTATTAACTAAGTGGTTCACTGTTAGGATTAAATCCAATGTAAAGCAAGTGACAAATAAGAAGAGAATAATATTTATAAGCTTGTCACTTGACAGGGAGAGGAAGAAAAATAAAATTGGAGTAATTTTCTTCACGATTAAAATATTTGCCAAGCCAAAGATTAAAAGTCCATAGAGGCAAACTCTCCTCTTGATTTGGAAGGGGTAGTTGGAATAATCCCACCAGCGCTTGTGGAAAAATCTTTCCAAGAGATAGCCAATGATGTACTCAATTAAGCAAGACAAAAAGGCTGAGTAAATAAAAATCCATAGGCTGGACTCAAAGTTCTTTAAAAGGCCAAAGGAGAGGCTAGCTCCTAGTCCATAAATGGGGCAAATTGGTCCCAAAAGAAAGCCTCTGTTGTGAATTTTATCTAGCTCTATGGCAGAGCAGGGGAAGGTCTCCCAGCACCAGCCAAGGAAGGAATAGATAAAAAATATTAAGTAAAATTCTTGATATCTCATGGTCTCACCAGCCCAACTTTTACAGGGATTCCCCTAAGGGTCTCAGCAAGGGACACATACTTGTCAGAGTATGTTACAATCCAGGACTCCAAGTATCTTGGTGGAAGGGGAGTCAAGGGGAACATGTGCTTGATGATGATGTCCCTCTCTACCTTATTTAGTCTAAGCTCGGACTTGGCATTGAGATAGGCCTTCATGGGGTGAGTGAAGCCGTGATTCCATCTTTCTTTCTTGCCGTCGTGCCAGTCATAGAGGAAGTAATCGTGCAAAAGGGCGCCCCTAATCATGGACTCGTAATCAACATTAAGGTCATATTTTTCTGCCACTTCAATAGATTTTTTGGCAACAGAAATTACGTGGGAGTAGACTGAGGTGTCTCCATGTTGGATGAAGTTCTTTGTTTCTAAAAATCTTGTGTTGTCATTTAAAAATTTGACAATTTCTTCTAATTTTTTTATATTTTCCATTTTCATCTCCTGGACTTATTTTAAACTAAAAAAGTAAAAAAACTTCAAAATTTTCTTTAAATTTTTATTTAAAAATTCTAAAATTAATATTTTTGCAAAAAAATAAAAGCCATATTTCTATGACTTTTATATTCTACTAAAATTTTGTTTCCATGTAAATTCTATTTTTTCCTTCAGCCAAGATATCTTTAACTTCTTTTAATTTTTGTCCTTCCTTGTCGAAGATAAGGACTGATGTTATCTTGTCGATGTCCCTGTCAGTGAGTCCGTACCTATTTTTGATTAAGTCAATTTCTTCCTTATCCCTACTTGTGAATTCGTAGGATATGTCGTCTTTTCTCTTTAAGACTGTTGGCTTTGTTCCAGTTTTGTTTAAGAAGTCTGCAATAGAATCTGGTCTTAGAGAAGTCTTGATTTTTTCAAGAGAAAGGTCTGTGATTTCTTCTTCATTTAAAGTTTTTTGTCTCCTTGTGTCTTCAAACTTAACCCTAGTGTTTAAATCCTTAGATGTCCAAGAATTATTTTTTAGGGAAGTGATTAGGTCAGGGTACTTGCCAGTGCTTGTAAGATTATTTTCAAGCTTCGGTTTTTCTTCCTTGATTTCTTCCATAACTTCTTCAGCCTTTTTCTTGGTATCAGCTTTAACTTCTTGAGTTTTTTCTTTCACTTCTTCTTTTGCTTTTTCAGCTTTTACTTCAGTTTCTTCTTTAAGCTTTTTAGCTTCTACTTCAGTCTTATCCTTTAAGTTCTTAGCCTCTTCCTTAACTTCATTAGTTTTTTCTTTAGCTTCTTCTTTAACTTTTTCAGTCTTAGCTTCAGCTTCTTTTTTTATTTCCTCAGCCTTAGCCTTAGTTTCAGCCTTAGCTTCCTCAGCCTTTGTTTCTACTTTTTTAGAATCCTTAGAGATGTCCTCTTTTGTTTCTTCAGTCTTAATCTCAGCTTTTTCTTTTATTTTTTCAACCTCTATTTTTGACTTATCACTTAAGTTCTTGGTTTCTTCTTTAATCTCTTCAGCCTTAAAAACAGCTTCTTTTTTTATATCTCTTGCCTTTACTTTAGTCTCAGTTTCAAGATTCTTGGCCTTAGCTTTAAGATTTTCGGAATCTTTAGAAATATCTTTTTTAAGCTCTTGAGATTTTTCTTTTATCTCTTCCTTAACTTCTTGAGACTTATCCTTGGCTTCTTCCTTAAGCTTTTTACTTTCTACTTCAGCCTTGTCTTTTAAGTCCTTGGCTTCTTTTTTTGCCTCTTCAGCCTTAAGCTTAGCCTCTCTTTCTAGCTTCTTGGCTTGGGTTTCAGTTTTTTCCTTTATGCCTTCAGTCTTTTTCTTTAAGTAATCTACTTTTGGATTTGACTTTTTCTTTTCTCTTCTCTTCTTGCCACGATCCTTTTTTCTTGAAGCATCGTAGGCTGCTTTCTCCTTAACGTCAAGTGCTGTCTTAGAAGAAACTCCTTCAGAAGACTTTATTTCACTTGTCTTATGTAGGTCTTCTTTCTTAGAATTATTAGACTTGCTTGGTCTTTCAATAGGCTTATTACCCTTCTTATTAACATGTGACTTTCTCCAGAAAATCAAGCAAACGATTACAATGACGGCAAATATATAGCTTGTGCCCTTCATATAAACACCTCCAATTAATTAACATTATATCACTTTATCAGCAAAAGACTACTGTAATTGTATAAAACTTTAAAAATTTATAAAAAAACCTGCTAACAAAAGTCAAGCATAACCTGAAATTAATTTCAGGTTATTTGAT
>CABQNX010000015.1 GCA_902465645.1 uncultured Peptoniphilus sp. | reverse complement strand
CTCGGGTAATTTCTTGTAAATTTTCTACAATAATAATTATACCAGAAAAAATTATTTTTTCAATTTTTTATCTCCCTTTTTCCTATACCATAATTAAAGACAGGATATCTTTTCCAAAAGTAGAAAGATAAACTTCCATTTCATTATCTTTTAAAAATTCATCGATTGTTCTTTTTGCTACAAAAAACGCATCTTTTTCTGGAAATCCATAAATACCTGCAGAAATTAAAGGAAAGGCTATAGATTTTATTCCCTTTTCCTTTGAAAGCTTTAGAGAATTTCTATAAGCATCTGATAAAATTTTTCGCAAGCTTCCTTGTACATTTCATTATAAATTGGACCTACTGCATGGATTATATATTTTTGATAAAGATCAAATCCATCAGTAATTACAGCTTCTCCCAGTTTAATTGGGGATAATTTTTGGCAAGATTCCTTTAGCTTTTCTCTTCCAGCTTTTTCAAAAATTTGCCCACATATTCCTCCGACTTCTATCAAATCTACATTTGCTGCATTTACAATTGCATCTACTTTTAATTTTAAAATATCCGTATCTACTACTTGTAATGTCATAATAACTCCTTACTAATATTATAACTTGAAAATAAAAAACTTAATTTTATTTCAAAAAAGAAAGTAAGGGATATATAATGAAAAATAAATTTTCAAAAATAACAAATTTTATACCAGTATATTTTAGGGCTATGAAAGATAAAAATACTCCAAAACTTGCAAAACTTTTGGGACTTTGAGCAATTTTATATGCAGTAATGCCTGCCGATTTGATAAATGATATGATTCCTTTTTTAGGAATTTTGGATGATGCAATAGTCCTTCCATTTCTAATTTATATAACAAGCAAAATGATCCCAGATTCAGTTATGGATAAGGAAAAAATTGAATATGTAGAAGAAAATAAATAAAAGACCCAATAAGGACAGTCTTTAACTTAATAATAAAATAAAAAAAGATAGGCCGAAACCTATCTTTTTTTTAAGTAAATTAGTCTTCTGGATTTGGAGCTCCAACTGGGCAAACTGCTGCACAGCTACCGCAATCGATACATTGAGCTTCGTCAATTGTATAGATATCTCCTTCGCTAATACATCCAACTGGACATTCTGGTTGACATGCACCACAAGCGATGCAAGAATCGTTAATTACATATGCCATTTTTCATTACCTCCATAAAAATTATACCAAAATTTATGAATTTTTATATTCATAATCTTCTGTCATTATAGTAACATAAGCTTTTTAATATTTCAATCATTATTATTGTTTTTTTATGATAAATTTTTACTATTTTTATGAATTTTAATTGAGTTCATGTATTTTCAATACTTCTAGACTAATTTACAAATTTTTATTTTTCAAAAAATGTTTTTCAAATGAGTATTGTATTCATTAAAGCTAATAAATCATAGCATTTTACTATGATTTATTATTCCTTAAAAACCCTAAGTGAATTGACAATACAAAGTAGGGCAACACCTACATCAGCAAAAACTGCAAGAGGCATTGACACATATCCTACTGCTCCAAGTCCTAATACTACAACTTTTATGAACAAGGCAATAAAAATATTTTGGTAGGCAATTTTCTTTACCCTCTTGGCTATATCAATTCCTCTTACAATAGAAGAAATATCATTTTTTAAAAGAACAATGTCAGAAGTTTCTATGGCAATATCTGATCCAGAACCCATACTTATGCCTAGATAGGCTGATGCAAGTGAAGGTGCATCGTTAGTTCCGTCACCAACAAAGGCAATTCTTTTGTCTTTTTCAATTTTTTTAATTTCGCTTACCTTGTCCTCTGGTAGAAGAGAACCCTTATAGTAGTCAATTCCAACTTCTTTTGCGATTTCTTCTACTACCCTGCCTTTGTCGCCAGAAAACATGTAGGTCTTAACGCCTCTTTTGTGAAGCTCATCTACACTTTCCTTAACTCCTTCCTTTATTTGGTCTTTTAATTTTATAATACCAAGGACTTTTTCCTTGTCTGCCACAAATACATCTACATAATTTGACTCTTTGCTGCCATCAAGTTTTATATTGAAATCTTCCATTAGTTTTTTGTTACCAACAAGATAAGATTTCCCTTCAAGATCAAATTCTATACCCTTGCCGCCAAGGTTATTTAAGTGGTCAGGTGTCTTATTTGTTTCAAAAGCTTTTACAATAGCCTTAGCTATAGGGTGAGTTGAATAAGCTTCTCCAACAGAGGCAATTTCTAAAATTTCATCTCTTGATCCAGAGACTTCTTCTACTTCTGCAATAGTAAATTCTCCTTTAGTGACTGTCCCAGTTTTATCAAAAGCAATTCCATCAATATCTGTTAGAGCTTCAATAGAGTTACCACCCTTCACGAAGATTGACCTTCTTGAAAGAGATCCAATTCCCGCAAAAATTGTAAGTGGAACAGAAATTGCAAGAGCACATGGACAGGAGATAACCAAAAATATGGCTGCTCTATAAAGTGCTTCTTTAGCAGTATGGTCTGTTGCAAAATTTAAGAATAAGAATAAAATTACTGCAAGACCAATTACTATTGGAGTGTAAATTTTTGCAAAGCGAGTGATAAATTTCTCCACTTTAGCCTTATTGACGCTGGCATTTTTTACCATATCAATAATTTTTGCAATAGTTCCTTCTTTATAAGTTTTTGTTACTTCAACTTCAAGAGAAGAATCTAAATTAACGAAACCAGATATAATTTCATCTCCTGCTTCGAGAGATACTGGGGCAAACTCTCCTGATATATTTGAAGTATCAAGATTGGAAGACCCCTTTATAATTTTTCCATCTAGGGGAACTTTTTCTCCAGGTCTAATTAAAATAACTTGACCAACAGAAACTTCACTTGGATCAACTTTTACAATTTCTCCATTGAGTCTTAGGTTGGCAAAATCTGGCTTTAACTTTAAGGCTTCTTTAATGGATTTCTTTGAGGAGTCCACTGCCCTATCTTGGATAATTTCTCCTACGCTATAAAAGAGCATTACTGCTACAGCTTCAGCATACTCGCCAGAAATAATTGCAGCAATAGAAGCCACTGTCATCAAGAATTTTTCATCCATAAAATTTCCTGAAGATATTTTTGAAATAGAGGCCTTGATAACATCGTAGCCAATTATGATGTAAAGAATTAAATAAGAAATTAATGTAAATTTCTCATTTAAATTTACAAAATGTAAGGCTACAAGACCTATAAAGACAAGAATGGCCTTGTGGATTGAAAAGTTTTCTTCCTCTTCCTCCTCTTCAATCTCCTCACCTATATCTTCTGTTACGATAACACCATCTTCAATAGAATCAACAATATCCTGAATTTTTCTCTTTAGTTCTATTGAATCTTCTTCTGATTCAAATACGAGTTCGTCATTTAAGAAGTCGTAATGCAAGTTTTTGAGTTCATCTTTTGACTTAAGTTCTTCCTCTATCTTGCCTGCACAATTGGCACAGGTAAGACCTCTTAAGTGGAAAATATATTTATCCATAAATTCCTCCTTTTTTATTTTACACTTTTATACTTCGATACTTGTTCATGTATTCATTATATGTCATCTTAATTTTTTGTCAATAGATTTCAATTAAGCCTTTATTTTTTTTATTATCTATGAGATAATACTTAAGCAAGAGAAGCCTTGAGAATGTTTTTTTCAAAGATTTTACATAAATTTTAAAAACTTTTAAAAAACAGTTGACAAAACAAACTTATTACTTTAGAATAAGTAGAGTAAGTTGCTAAAGAGTGACCTTCAATTTGGAGAAATACTCAAGTGGCTGAAGAGGCTCCCCTGCTAAGGGAGTAGGTCCCGATTAGGGTCGCGAGGGTTCAAATCCCTCTTTCTCCGCCAATGGTGAGGGCCTTTAGCTCAGTTGGTTAGAGCGCCCGGCTCATAACCGGTAGGTCCCGGGTTCAAGTCCCTGAAGGCCCACCATTTACTTGCCCAGATAGCTCAGTCGGTAGAGCAGAGGACTGAAAATCCTCGTGTCGCTGGTTCGATTCCGGCTCTGGGCACCATTTTTTTATAACCCTTGAAATCATATGGTTTCAAGGGTTTTTTATTGCGAAAGTTGGCTACTTGTTGGCTACCGTAAAATATTTTTGGATCTTTGACTTAAATCTTTGTCACAATAAAATTCCTTACAAAAAAAGCACACGGCTTATGCGAATCCCACATTCTAGTTTGTGTGCTTTTTCTATTTCTAAATTTTAAATTTTTCTATTTCTTCTTTACTTAATTTTTCTGGATAAATATTCTTTTCTCTACAGTGTCTTTTTATAGCTTTTAAATCAAAATCAAACCTGTAAACTTTTTTACTTACAAACCTTCCATTAAAAGCTTATAAATTCCAATGAAATTTTCGTATTTTTCTTAGTTAATCAATTTAAAAATCTTAAATTATCTTTACCTGACAAGAATCTAATACATCTAAAGTCGATGCTTTCTTTTCATCTGTCAAGCCTTCTGTCAAATCCTTATAGAGATAAATATTTTTCTCTGGCAAGAAGCCTTTGACTAATAAAATATTTGAAACTACACAGATGTCTGTGACAAGACCAAGAAAATAAATGTCTCCTATTCCCTCTCCTTCATCTAATTTTCTAAGATACTCTCCAAGTTCAACTGAAGCAAAGGTATTTTTTTCGAACTTCTTTGCTCCTTCAAAGGACTTGGTCATTTTGAGTTCCTCTGGAATGTCATGACCCCAAGTCCCTTTTATGCAGTGTTCTATTGGTAGGTTCTTTCCTTCATTAGTTGAAAGATAATCATCATAGTGGGTGTCAAGGGTGTAGACCACTTCCCCATCAAAGTCCTCAACTTTTTCAACAACTCTCTTTAAAAGATTTTCTCCTTCCCTTGTCTTTAAAGATCCTGTAAGGAAATCATTTTGCATATCAATAACTACTAAAACGTCCATTATTTCCCTCCTTTCTAACATCTTACTCCATATTTTACATAAATTAAAGCTACCTGTATAATATTTTGGGGTGACTTATGAAATACACTAGCGTAATTAAAGCAGAATTTTTATATAGAAAGAATAGATTTATATCCTATTGCAAGAAGGGTTTCAAGACCTTGGAAGTTTATGTTCCAAACACAGGCCGCTGCAAGGAACTCCTTATTGAAGGCGTAACTGTCTTCTTGACCTACAACGACAATCCAAATAGGAAGACCTCCTATACACTTATCGGCATCATGAAGGGCCATAGGCTTATAAATATTGACTCCCAAGCTCCCAACCAAGTTGTGGAAGAAGCCTTAATTAAAAATAAAATTGACTTGGGTTTTAAATATGAAACTATAAAAAGAGAATATACTCATGGGGACTCACGCTTCGACTTTTATCTTGAAGGTCAGGGACAAAAAGCCCTTATGGAAGTCAAGGGAGTTACCCTTGAGAAAGACGGTATTGTTGCCTTTCCTGATGCTCCAACTAAGAGAGGACTCAAGCACGTCAAGGGACTAGATAAATCCCACGAGGACTTCATGACCTTTGTCCTCTTTCTAATTCAAATGGAAGATGTTAAGTTTTTTACACCAAATTATTTAACTGACCCAGATTTTTCTAAAGGACTTAGAGAAGCAAATGAAAATGGAGTGAAGGTCCTCGCCTATGATTCCATAGTCACAAGAAATTCTATAGAACTTAATAAAGAAGTACCAGTTATTTTGGAGGAAAAATGGAATTAAGACTTGCAAGAGAAGATGATAAGAAAATAATTCTAGAAATTTATGAAGATGGATCTAAGAAATTAAAATCTCTGGGCCTTGACCAATGGCAGGGTCAAGACAAACCAAATCTTGATAATTTTAAAGAACTTATAGACAATAAGAATATTTTTGTCTTAGAAGACCATGGCAAAGTTGTCTCCACTGTAATTATTTACGACTTCGACATCGATTATGAAAATAATTTAGATGGAACTTGGCAAAGTCCCAAGCCCTATGTTGCCCTTCACAGGATTGGGACACTTGAGAGTGAAAGAAAAAAAGGCTACGGAAGAAAAGTCATTGAGCTGGCAGAAGCCTATGCAAGAGAAAACAACTTTAAATCTGTGAGGATTGACACCCACAGGGGAAATAAGACAATGCAAGGACTTCTAAAGCCTTTAAATTATAACTACGTTGGACTAGTTTATCTATCTGGCAAGAATGAAAGACTTGCTTTCGAAAAAGTATTGTGAGGTTATAATGTTTAAAAAAGACGACGAAGAAAAAAGATTTATAAAAATTTTGAAAGAATCATCTGTAACTCAGACTATAGAAATTATCTTGGATACAGAAACTGGGGTAAATTATATGTATATAACTGGTGGTTCGGGAAAGACCATAACTCCCCTTTTGGGTCCTGATGGAAAAGTTCTTATCTCCAGCCAAAGAGAAATAGCAAATTATAAATATAAAAATTAAAAAATTTCTTTTGTTTGTTTGCTTTTTTTTAGGGTATTAAAGTAATATGAAGTTTTCATATTATAATGATAGAAATGGAGTAAGATTTATAGGAACTATCTATTTAAAATCAACAGCTCAAGTTGGACCAAGTAGATTTAAAGGTACTTATGTAGGAAATTTATACGAAGCAGGATTCGATAGATAATTACTATTTTAATCTTTAATAAGTTTTGTTTCTTATAAAGACTTCCTAATAATATTTTTGGAGTGAGTATTAATGAAAAATAGTTTTTTTAAAATTTCAATTCTTCTTATTCTTTCACTTGGATCAGTCGCTTGTAGTAATAAGACTAATACAAAGAATACAGAAGTTAACAAGCAAAATAATCTAGTGAATGTTGAGAAAAACAATAATAAAATGACAGATCCAGAAGAAAATAAATCTAAAGTTTCAAACATCAACGAAAATCAAGCATCTAATACTTTAGATGAAGAAACTTTTAATGAAGAGGAAAACTTCTATAATTTTTCTGATTTGAAAAATATTAAAGAAAGTGACATATCCTATGAAAAATCAAAAGATGGAAAAACTTTAAATAACTACAAAGTTGCCATAATTAATGAAAATAAAGAAGGAAACTTTGAATATAAACACTTAATTAAAAACTATAAAACTGAGGTTGATGGAGTAGAGTATTCTGGAGATTTAGAGTTACATCATACTACTAGTAAAAATGATAATAAAAACTTAATTATGGTAGGTCATTATACTGGAAATTTAACAGTAAAATAAGTTATAAAAATAAAACCACAGTCTAAAAGTTTAATACTTAAAAGACTGTGGTTTTATTTTTATATTAATTTTGGTAAAAAAACTGTTGCCAGACCTAGGAAGATAAAAAATCCAAATACATCTGTAAAAGTTGTCAAAAATATTGATGAAGCTATGGCCGGGTCCACCTTGAGCTTGTCTAAAACTAGTGGAATTAAAAAGCCCATGGAACAAGCAATTATCATATTTAAAATCATTGCCAAAAATAAAATTAGGCCAAGGTAAAGATTGTGGTGCCAGAAGACAAAAACTCCTGCCGCCAAGAGACCAATTATTGCCCCTTCAGTAAGTCCCAAGAAAATTTCCTTAAAAATAAGCTTAAAGTCCTTCTTTAGGGACAACTCTCCCCTTGCAAGGGATGTAATAATAATTGAGAGAGTTTGTGATCCTGCGTTGCCACCCATTCCCGTTACAATAGGCATGGCAGCTGATAGGACAACCACTTGAGAAATTGTTGATTCAAATCCCTTTACAACTGAAGATGCCAAAAAGGCTGTCACAAGGTTTACAATTAGCCAAGGAATTCTTGACTTAAAGGATTCAAAGATGCTTGAGTCGTATTCTTCATCGGCGTTAACCCCGTGCATCTGCAACATATCTTCGTTGTGCTCTTGGTCAATAACAGCTATGATGTCATCTGATGTAATAACACCAAGGATTGCCATGTTATTATTTACAACTGGAAGTATGTCTAACTCATACTTAGAGAATAAATTAGCTGCAACTTCCTGGTCATCTGTCCCATAGACATAAAAGTCGCACTCTTCCATAAGGTCCTTTAAAAGGGTGTCTGCATGACAAACCAAGAGGTCTCTCATAGTGACAATCCCGCTTAATCTGTGCTTGTCATCTGTGACAAAAATCTTGTCTATAATCTCTGTCTTTGGAGAGATTGAAATTATCTTCTTTACAGCCTGATCTGCCGTTAAGCCTTCTTTAAGGGCTATAAAGTTTGTGGCCATGATTGAGCCTGCAGATTCTTCATCAAAGGACAAAATCATCTTCAAGACATTTTTATCTTCACTTTTTAATAGTGACAAAATTTCTTTTCTTCTAACTGTTGAAAGAATTCCAAGAAGGTCTGCCACGATAGAATTCTCTATAAATGTAAAAGTTTCAATTAGTTCTTCATTGGTGAAAAACTTCATTATATCTGATGCTAATTCATCCTCTGAAGATTCCAATAATAGTCCAAGATTTTCCTTATTTAATAATTTTACAAAGACTTCAAGATCATCATCTTCAAGATCTTCTAGTTCCAAACAAATATCAACCTGGTGATATTCATCAAAGAGATTATTGGCCCCTACCTGGTCCCTTCTTTCTATTATATTTTTTATTTCATCTATTATGTTCACTTTTTCCTCCTGCTAAAGTTTCTAAATCTGTCACAAAGGAAGAAATTTCATTTTTCTTTCCATTAGTGTAGTGGGAATACATGAGGAAGAGCTCCCTCTTTGCCCTAGTCATGGCCACATAAAATAGGCGTCTCTCCTCTTCATAGAGGTCTGGATCTTCTCTTAGGTCCTCTATGCTTGAAGTGGAGGGCAAGGTCCCCTCATATAAGTCTACAACAAAGACTTTGGAGAATTCAAGTCCCTTGGCCGAATGAATGGTAGAAAAGGTAAGTCTCGCATCAGTATCTCTGGCCTTTAAGAGGTCGTATTCCAATTCCTTTAGTCTTCCAACAAATAAGTCTAAGGACTTAGTGGACTTGGCAATCATCTTTAAATAATAGAGGTATTCGTTTAAGGTGGCTTCTGTCTCCATAAACCTCTTGGCATTTTCCCTTAGGTAGTCACCGTAACCCATTTCCTTGTCAATGTAATCTATGGCCTCATAGACATTTACTCTTGCAATCTTTTTAAAACCAACAAGGAGTCCGTTGATATTTTTGTTGTAATACGGTGGAAGGTCTGGATAGTCCTTTAGGATGTTGAATACATTTTTTCCCCTGTGCCTCTTTAGGTATTCAATGTGTCTTTTTGAAATATAACCCTTCAACTTAAAATAAAATTTTTCATAGAGATCTATGTCTGACAAATCCTGGGCAAAATTTAAAATATCCAAGATGTCACGAGTTATAAAGTGGGAGAAAAACTTGGTCTTCTTGTCCTTAATATTAAATTCATAATTTTTCCTCTCAAAGTATTCCACAAGGCCAATGCTTGATAGGTTGTTCCTATAGAGGACGGCTATGTCTCCATCATCTTTTTTCAACTCTTCTTCTATAAGTGCGTACTGGTCTCTTGGCTCCTTGACCTTAATAATATTAACAGGCTTGTCAAAGGGATTTTCCGTCACAAGGGTCTTTTCAAACCTCTTTTCATTTTGGGCAATAAAAATATTGGCAATATTTACAATATTTTTTGTGGAACGGAAGTTGTCTTCCATATAAAAAGTCTTGATGTCATTGAATTCGTCTTGAAGCTTAAAAAGTTCCTCAGTGTTAGCTCCCCTAAAGCCATAAATAGACTGATCGTCATCGGCAACAACAAATAAATTGTTATTTGGTTTGGCAAGGAGCTTTAAAACCATAAATTGGCTCCTAGAAGTGTCTTGACCCTCATCAAGTTGGATAAACTTAAACCTGTCCCTGTACTTCTTCATTATTGCTGGGTCGTTTTTCAAGACATCGTAAGAAAGATTTATCATATCATCAAAGTCTATTAAGTTCTTGTCCTTTTTAAACTTCTCATAGGTCTCAAAGAATTTCACAAAATTATCTGTGTCACACCTCTTGGACTTGGCAAAGGACTGGGACGACAACATCATATTCTTGCAATAGCCAACTTCTGAAATTGCAGTTTCAATTCGCTCTTCTGTGGGATAAGAATTATTAACCGACCTGTAGATGTCTCTTAGGATCTCGTACTTCTTTTTCATATTAGAGTCAATTAAACTAAGGGACTTGCCATACTTTTTGGAATAATCCCTTACAATTGAGTAGCAAAAGGCATGAATAGTGGAGAAATGGACAGTCCTGTCTCCATTCATTCCTACAAAACGATTTTTTATATCCACTGCTTGAGCTTTTGAAAAAGTAATGGTCAAGATGCTCTTTGGGTCCACTCCCCTCTCTATTAATTTTTTTGTCCTGTAAAGGATCATAGTAGTTTTTCCCGCTCCAGGCACTGCCAAGACCATGGCAGGACCCTCAAAGTGGTCTACAGCTTTTAATTGACTTGGTGTTAAATTCACTTTATCCCTCCTCCTATAGTTTAAACTATAGGCCGATTATTTTAAATCTATTTTTAAGCTCTTCATTATGGTATAATCTTAGTATGAAAGAGCTTTAAGGGGGATTACTATGTTAATGACAAACTTTTTACAAAAAAGAAAATCAGTGAGAAATTTTAAGAAGGATACAGTACCAAGGGATTCTTTAGAAAATATAAAATTACTTATGGATGAACTAGATCAAGAAGAAGGAGAAATAAATTTTTCACTTTACGAAAACGGAAAAATCGTAGCAGAAGGTCTTAGGGGCAAGGCTGGTTATTCTGGAGTTATGATCGAAGCTCCACACTACATTGCACTAGACATAACAAACGACAAACCACTTAACATCTTAAAGGGTGGCTACTGCCTTGAAAAGCTAAACACAAAAATAGTCGACCTTGACTTAGACACATGCTGGATAACAGTAGATGACGTTGATGAAGAAACTAAGAAGGCAATCTTCGGCGAAAATGGAACAGGTATCGACTACCTTATTGCAATTGGCTATGGACAAAAGAAAAAATTATTTGATCCAGAAGTTACAAGCTCAAGACTTAATGTAGATGAAATTGTATTTGCTGACACATTGGGAAATCCAATTTCCATTGAAACTCTTGAAAACTACGGAGTCTTTGATGTCTTCTCATCTGTTAGATATGCACCAAGCCACAAGAACTTCCAACCTTGGAGATTCGTCCTTAAGGGCAGCGAAGTTCACGCTTACATGGTAAAATCTGACGAAGACTCAAGATCACTAATAGACATGGGCGTTATCCTTTTCTACATGGAAGAGATGCTTAAGACTATGGGAATCGAAAAGAAATGGACAATAGACCTAAAGGACGATGGCAAATATTATTACATTGGTTCCTTTACTTTATAAAATTTAAACATTAAAAAGAAGCTCATTCACTTAGAGCTTCTTTTTTTCTGTATTCACTTGGACTTAGTCCCGTAAATTTTTTAAAGGACCTTGTGAAATTTGATGGACTTGTGAGACCAAGTTCCATGGCAATTTCTGTTATATTTTTATCTGTATTAGTCAAAATTTCTTCTGCCTTCATCATCCTCAAATTATTTAAGTACTTTATAGGAGTGTACTGAAATTTTCTAATGAATTTATTATTTAAGTTTGACTTAGAAATCTTAAATTTCTTTGTAAGCAAATCTAAAGTAATATCCTTGTCTAAATTATTTTTAATAAACTCTTCAATTAAAATAATTTTCTCACTTCCCTCTTCCTTTTGATAAGATTTTCTTATTTCGGAAGTTTTTTCTCGTGTAATATCGTAAATTAAATCCAGAGCCTTTATAGAAATCCCCAAGATATCTTCACTTTTTAAGACTTGGATAAGTTCATTAGCTCTTTGAATTAGTCTTTCGTTTTTATAAACAAAGCCCATATCCTTTATGAAATTCATTTTTTTCAAAAATTCCCCTAAAATTTTCCCGTAAAAGGAATTCTTATCTATCTGGTCTTCAAAAATGAAAAAGTTAAAGGCTTGAACCCTGTCCTTGGTCGTATAGGATTCTCTTGCATAGGGAAGGGCCTTGCCAATAAAAATTTCTCTAGTTATTAAAATTTTTGTATCATTGATATAGGTAAAGTAATTACCTTCATAGCTATAAGAAATCCTATAACCCTTGTTCCCCTTACTATCAGAGGCTTGCACCTGATACCTTTCCCTTAAGTTGATATACATGAGCATAAGTCCTGGGAAGAGTTTATAACTTTTCATTTTATTTTTTGAATGGCTTATCCCTTGATATTCTATAAAATCATCATTATCATCGACGACCTCAAAGTCCCAGGAAGCTAAATACTTATTATTTTTCATTTACAAACTCCAAAATATTTTCATCTGTACTCTTAATAAATTCATAATCGTGTGTGATTATAATAATTGTCTTGTTTTGCTTTTTCATTTCCTTTAAGAAACCAATTAATTTTTTCATATTCTTTAGGCACAAGCCAGAAGTTGGTTCATCTAACAAAACTATTTTCTTCTCGCTAGCAAGGGCTAGCCCAAGGGCAAGCCTCTGCTTCTCTCCTCCAGACAAGACTTGAGGGTGTCTGTCCTTCTTATCCCAAAGTCCCAAATCACGCAAGATTTTTTCCTTTAATAGATCATCATCTGATACTATGGAAATTTCTGAGTAAACTGAATCTGTAAATAATTGATAGTTCACATCTTGCATAACAAGAGAAATTTCTTCATAGGATCTCTTTATCTTCTCAGACCCATAGTATAAGTCTCCCCTTTGCCCCTTATTAAGTCCGCAGATATTTCTTATAAAAGAGGTCTTTCCTATCCCATTGGCTCCAATTATAAAATAAATTTCCTTGTCAAAGGATAGGTTAAAATCAAAAATTACCTTTTCACTTCCCCTATACTTACAGCGAAAGTTTCGACACTCCATTATTTTGTCATGGCCAAAGTTTTTGTCAAAAAAAGATTTTTTTATGTATTTATCCTTATTCAAATCTTCCTTTTTTATTTCCTTTAAAGTTCTCAGCTTATGATTTTTTATAAATTCATCATTAAGCTCTTCTCTTTCGTAGGAATTTATTTTTTTATCCTCTATGACAAAAAGCTTATCCATTATATCCCTTAGGTAGTAAAGTCTATGTTCTGCAATAATTATAATTTTTTTCTTTTCCTTTAATATCTCAATAATATTTTTTAATCTCTCAATAGAATTATTGTCGAGAGAGGCAGAAGGTTCATCAAAAATATAAATTTCATTGTCCATTAGGGCAACAGATGTAATAGCAACAAGTTGTTTTTCTCCACCTGACAATTTAAATAAATCTCTATCAAGTAATTTATCTGTCCCAAAAATCCTTGTATAGTAATCTATTTTACTTAGTATCTCCTCTCTTTTTACATTTCTGTTTTCAAGAGCAAAGGCCATCTCATCACTTGAATTGATGCAGTAGAATTGATTTTTTGGATTTTGAAAAACTGTAGAAATATATTGACTCCTCTCGCTTATATTCTCGTCAAATAGATCTTTTCCCTTAAATAAAAGCTGACCCGAAATTTTGGCATTATTTATCTCTGGAATAATTCCATTAATTAACTTTATAAAAGTTGACTTTCCTGAACCTGACTCGCCACTTATTACATTTACACTGCCTTCTTCAAAGGAAAGATTAATATTTTCAAATATTGTATTTTCCTTGCCCTCATAATTTTCATAGGCTAAAGAAAAATTTTTAAACTCTAACATATTTTCACCCTGATGAATAAAATAATTATAAAAATTCCAAAGATCATTAATACATAATCTTGTAACTTAAAGCTTGCATTAGAAATAGATGACCTATCTCCATCAACTCTCATTCCCCTTGTCATTGCTGATATAGCAACATCATCAGCAGTCTGTGATGTAATCATTAAAAGTGGAACAAACTTATATTCCAAAATCTTACCAGGATCTTTGAAAAAATTTTTCATAGTTAGTCCATGCATATACATAGCCTCATTTATTTTCTTATAATCTTCCTTTATTGAATAAAAAAATCTAAACATTACAGAAACTGGAATTATCAAAAAATTTGGCAGTCTCATTTTCTGTAAAGAGTAAACAAGATCACTCATTTTTGTTGTAACTATAGCATAGTAACCCATCATAAATCCAGGCAAAACTCTTATAATTATTCCTATATAAAGATTTAAAATCATTGTCCAAAAATTTTGCGAAAGATTAAGCAAGAGTCTTTGTGCTAAGACTGCCACAGAAGTATATAAAAGTCCCTTAATTAAAAGGGACCACTTTCTATCAAATAATGAAAGTAAATAGGGAAAGATTGCTATTAGAATCCCAAGATAATAATATCTCCTTCCAAGAGAACCTTCAATGGCAGCAATCCCTATTACATTTGTTAAAAATATTTTTGTCCTAAATTCGATTTTCATTAAACCATTCCTGCTTTTTTGAAGTGCTTATTTAGGATTTTAATTCCAATAGTGCAGCCTAGGTATCCACCTAACATGCCTAGTAGGACTACAAGTATAAAGGACCAATTTGGCATAACAGATAATAATTTTTCTGCATATGCGGCTCCATAATCTTGGTCGATTAAAGATTGAACAAAGGCATCTCTAGCAAAATAAATTGGTATTAAATTTGCAGCCGCAAAAATCATAAATACTGTATAAGTTAGTCTTGCAGTCTTTATTGACTTGTAGCCGCCCCTTTTTAATATAACTTCACAAATTAAAGACAATATAATTATGGCAGGCAGAACTATTAGCCCATGGCCTGACATTGAAAATACAAGCCCAAAGACTATACCCATGATAAAAACCATGCCAAACTTATCTATCTTTGTTGAATAAAGCATAAAGACTGGTCCTGAAACCAAACCACAAGTAAAGGGAACTAGAGGCATAAGTACAGGTATAAAGCCTATCATACCTCCACACCAAGTTGCCATTACAGTTAAAAGTGAAAATACACCGGCATTTACTAAATCTCGTATTCCAAATTTTTTCATTTTATCATCTCCTAGTATACAAATTCTTCTGACTTCTTGGATGACTCAATCATCTTCTTGTAAGTCTTACTTCTTTTTAGTAGTTCGTCATGTCTTCCAAAGTCTTCAATCTTTCCGTCCTTCATAACAATTATTTGGTCTACATTTTCTATTGACTTCATCCTGTGGGATATTATTATGACAGTTTTATTCTTTGTTAATTTATTCAAAGATTCTTGGATGTACTTTTCATTTTCCACATCAAGTGATGCGGCAATTTCATCTAAAAGAATTATTTCTGCATCCTTTAAGAAGGCTCTTGCTATGGAAATTCTTTGCCTTTCTCCTCCAGATAAGTTTGAACCATTTTCGCCGATTTCTGTTTCATATCCCCTTGGCAATTTCTTTACAAAGTCATCGCAGTTGGCAAGTCTTGCCGCTTCAAGGACTTCTTCGTCACTGGCACTGGACCTGCCCAGCCTAATATTTTCCATCACTGATCCGTTAAAGAGGGTTACATCTTGAAAGACCATGGAAATGTGTTTGAATAAGTCTTGTGTGTCAATATTTTTTATTTCCTTGTCATCAATTGTGATTTTTCCAGAGTCATAATCATATAGCCTTGCCACTAATTTTATTAAGGTAGACTTACCACAACCAGATGGACCAACAAGGGCAGTAGTCTTTCCCTGCAAGGCCTTAAAGGAAATATTATCTATAACTTTTTTGTCATGGAGATAAGAGAAGGAAACCTTATCTCCTTTAATGTCAAAGGACCTTAATTCTGCTTCTTTTCCTTTTTGAATTTTTTCATTCCTTAGAGCCTTTATCTTTTCAACTGGCGAATCAATATACATTAACTCTCCATAAAATTGGTTGAAGGCAGCAACTCCATCAATTAATCTTGCTGAAGCAAATAAGTAGCCTGCAAAATACAAGATGTTTATTTCTCCATCTATTAAGCTATTTAATCCAACATATATTGCAAGGGCAAGGGATAAATTTGCCACAACTGTTGCAGAAACAATGGGGATAACTTGTCCCAGTTCCGACTTAATTTGCTTCTTTTCTAAGGACCTAACAAAGTCAACGCCACTTTTTTCCTTATCTTCAGTTAAATTATAGGACTTGATCTCTGTAGATAGGTCAATGAGTTCTTGGAACATCTTTGAGGACTTCCTTTGCTCCTTGTAGTAGGACCTTACTCCCTTCTTTTGTATCCTGCTGGAAAGCAAACTCAAGATAGCAGAAATATAAATTGGAATTATAACTGCAAGCCCAAGTTTTAAATTCCCAATTAGTAACAAAATCGAAATAATGAATAGATTTATTATAAAGCCATAAAAGCCTGGCACTGCATGGGAAAGTCCATGCTCAATTGCCTCTACGTCTTTCATTATTGTTTGAGAAAGATCTGTTAAATCTCTGCTTGAATAAAAACTAAGAGGCAAGTCCTTAATTATTTCAGAAATTTCTATCCTAAGATTTGCAGATTCCTTATAGGTTTCATTGTAAGTTGTAATGTAGTCCCTATTAATTACAAAAATCATAAGAAGAGCAATTATTACATAGGCAATGACCGAAAGACTTGGACTAAAGTCCCCTAAGTTTAACAAGCCTTGCATTACATACATAAGAAGGAACATAGGTAACATATAAGAAAGGTTCTTTAGGCTGGAATATCTTATTGCAACTAGGGCACCCTCTGCCCCCTTATCTGTAAGTCCAAAGCGATTTTTTAAGTAATTTTTCATCAGTCAACCCTCCATTCATTTGCACTATTATACATTTCTACAAACTTCTTATACTTGCTGTCTTCCTTGTAAAGTATATCGTGGCTTCCTCTTTCAATTAGCTTTCCATCTTCGATTAAAAGAATTTCATCCACTCCTCTTATGGAAGTGAGCCTGTGGGCAATCATAATTGTAGTCCTATTCTTTATTAATTCCTTTAAGGCAATTTGTAATTCATACTCATTTTCAGGATCAGCAGCTGCTGAAGCTTCGTCCATAATAATAATTTTTGGATCCTTTAAGAAAATCCTAGCAATACTTACCCTTTGCTTTTCTCCCCCAGAAAGATTTACACCTTCTGCTCCAATCACTACATCATAAGCATCTTTAAATTTGTCTATGAACTCGTCACACCTTGCAATTTTTAATGCCCTTAATACCTCTTCATCAGAGGCATCACTTTTCGCAAGCTTAACATTTTCAAAAATGGAAATACCCTGGAAGAGTTGTGGATTTTGAAAAACAATTCCTATATTTTTCATTAGACTTTCCTTGTCATAAGAAGAAATATTTTTGTCTCCAATTAAAATTTCTCCTGAGTCAACTGGATACAAGCCAGAAATTAATTTTGCAATAGTCGACTTACCTGAACCCGAACTACCCACCAAAGCATAGACCTTATCTTCTTCAAGACTGAGAGAAAAGTTATCTAAAATTTTATTTTCTCCGTCATAAGAGAAGTCTACATTCTTGAATTCAATATTTTTATTTAAAAATTCTCTTTGGCTTCCAAATTCTATTTCTTTCTCCTTCATCTCCTTGAATAAATTTTCAAGATTATCCACAGCAGAGTTGGCTTGGAATATATACATGGAAACATACATAATTTTCATTGTGTTGGAATAAAATATTCCCATGAACAAAGTGAAAAATAAAATTTTTGCAGCCCAAAGACCTGGGTCAGCTCCCCTATTTACCATAAAGATTCCAAAGAATATTGGCGTAATTATAAAAATATTTAAAAGCCATTGGAATAGGACAAATGGAAACCTGCAAGACATAGAATACTTATAGACCATCTCCTTATAAATTAGAATCGAATCATAAAGTTTTTTAAACCCAATTAGGGGTGCATTAAAAATCTTTACTACAGGCATGGCCCTTACATACTCAACTGCACCTGCGTTCATTTCGTCAAGCATATCCATGTACTTCTTCATAAAGGACTGATCACCCATCATATTTTTTACAAGGACTAAACTTATTAGTACAATGACAATAAAAAATATTCCAAGGTATAAATCCAATACAAAGGTCAAGATAATCATAAGTATGGGAGTCAAAAATGCTGCTGTTTGATCTGGAATTAAATGCGCCACAATCATGTGGGTTTGCTCCACATTGTTGTCAATTATTTTTCTCACTTCTCCAGAATTATGTAGGTCAAAAAAAGTATTAGATGCCCCAAGAAGATGCCTTATACCTCTTTCACGAAGACGTGTTTCAAGCCTAAATCCTGCCAAGTGACTCATCCATAGTCCCATAAAGTATAAAATACCATAGGCGATAAATAAAAATAAAATTTTTATAGCAAGACTTCTTCCTTCTGACAAGACCCCACCAGTAAAAACATTCTTTAGCAAAATCCAAATTAAATAATAAGCATAAAATTCTAAAACAATGCCCACCGTTGTAAGTAGACATGCAAGAATACCGTGAAGTTTTCTCTCAGGTATGTAGGAAAATAATTTTTTGTATAATTTCAAAATATAACACCTCTCTTTATTAAATAAAAAATAACTGATAACAATTATCGATATTATTATAATATTTCTTTTTCTTAATTTCTTAACAAAAATACTTTTCTATTCAAAAAAATTTTTAAATTATATCCAATTAGAATTTATTTGCCATATTTTTTTCTTTCATTCGCAAACTTCCAAAATTTTTATAAAACTTATTTGCAAGAAAGCATAAAAAAACAGTCCCACATTCATCACGTGAGACTGTTTTAAAATTTCTAATTTTTCTTACATATAATTTTCTGCTTTCACACTAGCCTTTGATAGTGATAGAAGTCTTGAGTAGGCTTCAACTAAAACTACAGCACAAAGACTTGGTAGGACCCAGGATAAACCGCTGGAATCCATTGGTAGGCTTGCCTCAAGATTTGTTAAAAGTGGCAAGTTTAAATTAAATGTAGATTTTGCAACTGCCACAAGTGATAGACCTACTGCAAAGAAAGCTGATGCCTTGTAAGAATACTTAGAATAACCTACAAAATCATGAGTAAATCCTAAAACTATTAAGACTAAGGCAACTGGATAAATAACAGTTAGTAGGGGAACTGATAGGGCAAGAAGTTTATTAAGTCCAAAGTTTGCCATAACAAAGGAGAAGAAGGTCCAAAGGAAAACCCATCTGCTATAGGACATCTTGCGATTAAACAATGTGCAAAAATATTCTGAACCACTTGATATTAAACCTATACAAGTTGTTAAACAAGCAAGAGTAAATATTGATGCCAATAAAACCAATCCTGCATTGCCAAAGACAAGCTTAACTGCTTCTGTAAGAACTACTGCACCATTTTCTGCTCCAGCAAAAGCCCCTGATGTCACCATACCCATTGTAGAAAGCATTAGGTAGACAAGAAATAAAACTGAACCTGCAACTAGACCAGCCTTAGCTGTATAAGATGTCACAAGCTCCTTATCTTCGACACCAAACCTTCTTATGGCAAGAGTGACAACAAAGCCAAAGTTAAGGGCTGCAACAGCATCCATAGTATCATAACCCGCTAAGAAACCAGCAACTATTGGAGCATCCTTATAATTTCCACTTGCCACTGCTAAATCTTTTGGTAAAGTCATTACCTTGGCAAACATTACAAGTATCAAAAGCAAAAGTGTTGGGGTTAAATACTTTCCAACTCTTGCGACTAACTTATTTGGTTTTAAGCAAACAAGCATTGCAACTGTAAAGAATAAAAATGTATATACTAATCTTACAAGTGATAGGTTAAAGCTTTCAGGCACGTAGGGTGCAATTGCCATTTCAAAGGGAACAGATCCTGCTCTTGGTATTCCAAGTCCAGGTCCTATTGAAAGGTATATTGCAGTAGTAAAAACTAGGGCGAACTTTTCTCCAACTCTTGAAGATAAGTTTTTAAGTCCATCAGTCTTGCCAACAGCTATAGCTCCAAGGACTGGAAAGATAATTGCGGTAACAGAAAAAGCCAAAAGTGAAATAATAGTCTTATTCCCTGCTTGGTTTCCTAAAAATGGAGGGAAAATTAAATTTCCAGCTCCAAAGAACAATCCAAAGAGCATTATGCTCACTTGAGTAAACTGACTTCTTGATAATTTTTTCATACTTTCCTCCTAATTTTTAATTTTATAAATAAAAAAAGTCCCTTGTCTAAATAATAGACAAAGGACGAATTATCGCGTTACCACCTTAGTTCTTACCAATATGTAAGCTCTCTTAACAAGCATCAATCAATGCCGAGTATAGATAACGCCTACTAAAGCGGCAAATCTTACTAGGGTTCAGACTTGCATAAGAAAAAGGATTTTCGAATTTATCTCCATTATAGACTTTCACCAAACGCCTACTCTCTGAAAACTTTAATAAACCTACTCGTTTTTTCCAATATTTTTTATTAATAAAATTATGATTTGCTTGTTATTATAAGAAATAAAAATCAACTTGTCAAACACTTTTTTAAATTTTTTTATTTAAACAAAATTCAAAAAATCAAACTAAATATTTTCTGTAAGTGAATCTATTTTTTCTTTAAGTGAATCATCATATAGACCCAAACCCTTGGCAAAGAAATTAAGGCCATCTTTCGTGTCCTCTAAAGTCTCAAAGGAAGCCGAAGCATTATCTATATCATCAACCTTTTGTCCTAAGGGCTTGTCATAAGTTACACTTTTATATGTGAGTAAAAGTTCTGGATTTAGATTTTTTACGAGTTTAAAATCAGGATCCATTTCATCACCTATTAGACTTGCATCAGGATAAAGAGCTTCTGCTCCATTAGGAACTCCTACTACATTTTCATATTCCAAAAATTTTAAAGCTTTTGCAGTCTTAACTGACATGGCAACAATTCTTGGATTTTCTTTTTCCACAAAGAGTTCCCTCTCTTTAGTATCTGACCTTTTTTCTTTGTCTACATTTTCTTGGCTTAATTCTTTTCCATTGGAAGTATTTTCAACACTTGCCTCCTCCTTAGACTTACAAGAAGTTAATAGAATCATTATAAGTAAGGCAAAAGCAATTTTAGTATAAAACTTTCTTTTCATAATAGAGCCTCCTTCTAAATTTTTGCACTATTTTCAATTTATTCTATTAATAGAATATCACATTATTAAGAAAATGTAAGTGCAAAATATTGTAAAAGGTTTAAATATTTTAGAGAGCTTGAATAAATCCTATTAAAATTTTTATGTATTTATTATAAAAATTTACAAGAAAAAACTGCCGCTTTTTACGCGACAGTTTTGATTTAAAGTTTAAGATTAAGCATTAGTCTTTTCTGCAGCAGCTTTTTTTGCTTGTGCTTCTGCGATTTTTGCTTGTCTTTCTTTTTCTTTCTTTTCTTTTTCCTTTTGTTTCATCTTTTCCACTCTTTCAGGATATTCACAATAAATTGCTCCTGTTGGACATTTTGAAACACAAATTCCACAGTTGATACACTTGTCATAATCAATTGATGCAAGGTTATTTTCTACATGGATTGCATCCTTAGGACAGTTCTTTTCACAGATTCCACATCCAATACAACCAATGCTACAATTATTTCTAACAACTTTTCCTGAATCAAGTGACTTACATTCAACAACTGTTTTTGATTTGTAAGGTCTAAGTGAAATAATTTTCTTAGGACAAATGTTGATACACTTCATACAAGCTACACATTTTTCCTTGTCAACTACTGCTACTCCATTAACCATGTGGATGGCGTCAAATTCACATACGCTTACGCAAGTTCCACCACCACAGCAACCATAGTTACAAGCTTTTGCACCTTGTTGGTAGTCAGCTATAAGTCTACAGTCAACTAGGTCATTGTAATCATATTTATTTTTTGCCTTGTCACAGTCACCTTGACAGTGAACTACGGCAACATTTCTATCAACATTTTCTGCATTGACACCCATTACTTGGCTTACTTTTTCAGCAGTTTCTGCACCACCAATAACACAACCATTAACTGGTGATGTACCATTGGCAATTGCTTCTGCAAGTCCATCACAACCTGGGAAACCACAAGCTCCACAGTTTGCTCCTGGAAGGGCATCTCTTACTTCAGCTACCTTTGGATCAACTTCTACATAAAAAACCTTTGATGCAATGGAAAGTATTATTCCGAAAAAAGCTCCCGCTATTCCCAAAAACACCATCGGGGTAAGTATTGCACTAATTTCCATAATTACCTCCTATACCAATCCGCCGAAACCTGAGAATGCTATGGCCATAAGACCAGCACTCACAAGCGCAATAGGAACACCTTGAAGTGCCTTAGGTACATCTGCAAGCATAAGTTTTTCTCTTAAGGATGCAATTAATACTAAAGCTAGTGTAAAGCCTAGAGAAGCTCCAAATCCACTAAAGATTGTTTCTATTAAGTTATATCCGTTTTGCACGTTTAATACTGTTACACCAAGTACAACACAGTTTGTAGTGATAAGTGGAAGATAAACACCCATTGCTTGATAAAGTGAAGGTGATGACTTCTTAATAAACATTTCTACAAATTGTACTAATGATGCGATTACAAGTATAAATGCAATTGTTTGTAAGTACTCAAGTCCAAATTTATCTAATATAAATGTTTGAATTAACCATGTTATTGCAGATGCAAGTACAACTACAAAGGTAACGGCAACTCCCATTCCAAGGGCAGTTTCTGTTTTGGAAGATACACCTAAGAAGGGACAAATTCCTAAGAACTGAGCAAATATATAGTTATTTACAAGTATTGTTGAAATTAAAATTGTTAAAATACTCTCTAACATTAGTCTGCCCTCCTATTAAGTAGTAGTTTAAATCCTGCAATTAAGAATCCTAGAAGTATGAAGGCACCTGCTGGAGCTCCCATAAGTCCAATTCCTGGATAGGATTCTGGTAGGACTTGTTTTTCAAATAATGTTCCGTAGCCGAAAAATTCACGAACAAGACCCATGGAAAGAACTGCTATTGTATAGCCAACTCCTGTTCCAAGTCCATCTACTATTGATGGAACAAGTTTGTTCTTGTAAGCGAAACCTTCTGCTTCTCCAAGGATACAGCAGTTAACTACGATTAGTGGTAAGAAAATACCAAGTGCTGCATAAATTGATTGGAAATATGCTTGAAGGATCATTTGAACTAAAGTTACGAAAGTTGCAATTACTACTATAAAACAAGGAATTCTTATTTTATCAGGAATTACATTTCTAAGGGCAGATACTACTGTGTTACTCATTATAAGTACAAAAGTAACTGCCATACCCATTGCTAGTGAGTTAGTTAAACTGTTTGTGATAGCCAGTACTGAACAAAGACCTATAAGTTGCATGAATACAGGATTGTTTTTGAAAGCACCGTCTAAAAATACTTTAGATAATTTCATTTTAAACCCCCTTATTCATTCTTTAGAACTTCGTTATAAACTTGAATGGCATCATTTGAGCCTGCAAGAGCTGCTTTAGAAGAGATTGTAGCTGATGTTAACCACATAACTTCATTTTCAGCCTTAGGTTCCTTAGAAAGTTCTAGTGGACCAGCAGCAGACTTTCCTTCATAAGAAGGATAATATTCATCAGTAGTGATTCTAGAACCAAATCCACTTGTTTCTCCATTGGAGATATTCCTAAATCCAGCGATTGTATCGCCTTCAAGTAGAAAACCAAGGGCGTTAGTCATAGCTCCACCATAACCATTTGATTTTACGTTTACACCATATCCAACAACATCTTGGCCTTTTTTGGCTACGAAGATTTTTTCTATGTTTGGATATTTTTCTTTTATTGAATCTAATTTAGCTTGATCGTATTCTTCGAAACTATCAGCAGCATCACCAAAAATAACTTCATAGGATGCAAGTGTATTTTTAAGTTCAGTTTCAGCAATTACTGGAGCCGTAAAACTATTTACAGCTGCAAGAAGACCTGCTGATAGGGCACAGAATACTAAAAGTATTATTCCAAATTTTACTGGTTCTTTCATTTACTTCGCCTCCCCATATGCACTTGATATAGTAAGTTTGTCAATTAATGGTGTTGCGAGGTTCATAAGACATATTGCGTATGAAACACCTTCAGGAAGAGATGCCTTAACTCTAATTACTGCAGTTAAGATACCACAGCCAAGAGCAAAAATAATTCTTCCCTTTCTGTTTATTGGGTTTGTAGTGTAGTCAGTTGCCATAAAGATAGCACCAAGTAACAAACCACCTGCAAGTAGTTCATAAGGAATAAGTTCCATTGGGATTCCAAGAACAAATAGACATATTGCAGTTGATGCAACATAAATTACTGGGATTTCCCAAGAAATCACCTTTCTTGCTACTAGGTAAACAAATCCAATTAGAAGTGCAATTGCAGAAGTTTCTCCTATTACACCACCAATATTTCCCATAAACATATCTCCCATTGAAGGAAGATTTGCAAGATCACCAGATGCAATAACTTGAAGAGGTGTTGCGTAAGATAGACCATCCATAGTTGCAGATGATGTTGTAAGACCTTGCTTCAATAATTCTGGTGAAATATAATCTGTAATTTGTTTTGGCCAGGATGTCATAAGTACAAGTCTAGCTGCAAGAGCTGGGTTCATAAAGTTAAAACCAATACCACCAAAACATTCTTTAACTACTAATATTGCAAAAACTGATCCGAAGGCTGCCATCCATAGTGGAAAAGACTGAGGCATATTAAGTGCAATCAAAATTCCAGTAACAACAGCAGATAAGTCAGCTATTTGAACAGTTTTCTTTAGGCATTTTTGTGTAATAAGTTCAGTAAATACACAAGCACCAATACATACTGCTAAAAGTGCTATGGCTCTTGTTCCAAAGAAATATACAGAAGCAATCATTGCAGGAGCAAGTGCGATAATAACATCAAGCATAATCTTTCTAACAGTATCATTTGACCTAATATGAGGAGCTAGTGAAACAAAGCGTGCCTCATTTACTGTCATCGGATCCTTATTAATTTTATTATTTTCCAAATTGATCCCTCCTATCTCTTTTGATTAGCTCTGATTTCTCGTTTAGCTAATTTAACAGATGCTGTAAGATGTCTCTTAGCTGGACAAACAAAGGAACATATACCACATTCCATACATTGGTCAGCATGAAGATCCATGCATAAGTCTACATCGCCCTTTAAAATCGCATGATTAATATCAGTTGGATTTATGTGAGCTGGACAATGGTCTACACATCTTGAACATCTAATACATGGAGACTCAATTCTTTCTGTAACTTCTTCTTCAGTGAAAACCAAAATACCAGAAGTAGTCTTAGTAATTGGTGAGTCAAGATTAAATACTGACTTACCAGTCATAGGACCACCACAAATAATTTCCTTGAAGTTGTCTTTAAGACCGCCACAGAAATCTAGGATATCTCCCACAGGAGTTCCTACTTTAACGAGAATATTCTTAGGTTCTTTGATACCAGAACCAGATACAGTTATAACTCTTTCATAAGAAGGCTTTCCTTCAATCATAGCTTCATAGAAGGCTAGAGTTGTACCAACATTAGTTAGGAAAACTCCAACATCATTTGTTACACCATTTTGTGGAACAATTCTACCAACTACGGCTTCAGAAAGTCTCTTTGAATCACCTTGTGGATACTTAGTTTGACATCCCACAACTTTTAAGTGATTCCAATTAGGATTTTTTCCTATAACTTCTTCCATCTTAGCAATTGCATCAGGTTTATTTTCCTCAATTGCCATGTAAGAAGCTTCCTTATTGTAAAAATGTGAGAAGATATCTAAACCTTCTAATATTTCTTCAGTTTTTTCTAGCATAATTCTATGGTCACATGTAAGGAAAGGCTCACATTCTGCACCATTGATTATACATTCGTCTAGAACTGGATCTTCACCCTTAAGTTTTGCATGAAGAGGGAAACCAGCTCCACCCATTCCTACGATTCCCTTTTCCTTAATAAAAGGAATTAAGTCGTCAATAGGATGATCCTTATAATCCTTGAAAGATTTAAGGTCCTCAATCATTTCATCTTTGCCATCGTTTTCTATAACGACGCAATCACAATACCTTCCATCAGCTGTATACATTTTTTTAATCTCTTTAACTGTACCTGATACAGAAGAGTGTATAGCTGCTGAAATAAAAGCATCAGAATTCCCAACAATTTGGCCAACTTTAACAGAGTCGCCCTTAGAAACAACAGGTGAGCATGGCGCTCCAATATGTTGTGACATAGGTATGTAAGCAATCTTTGGACTTGGCATCCTCTCAATTGCGATTTTTTCTGTCAAAGTTTTGTGTTCGTCCATATGAACTCCACCTACGGAAAAAGTGAGATTTCTTGAACTCATAAAACTTCACCCCTTATTTGGCTTTAGCCTATATTTTTACCATTTGTTATAATTATAACACTAAATTTTATTAAAGTACATTATTCTACTGAAAAAATTCATTTTAGGAAATCTTTATCATCATTCAAATATAGTCATTCTTAAAATAGGGTTTCTGATATTCTTTATCAAAAACAAAGTCCATAAAAACTTTATTTTACTTCTCTATTTTAGTTCTTCGTATTTATTCAACAGCAAGTTAGCAATCAAATTTATAAACAATTCTTTTATAAAAATATTTTTCAATTTCACAAGTGTAAAATATATATTTTATTTTTCTATCCAATAGAATAATTTTTTGAAAATAAAACCTGCTAACAAAAGTCAAGCATAACCTGAAATTAATTTCAGGTTATTTGA
>CABQNX010000014.1 GCA_902465645.1 uncultured Peptoniphilus sp. | reverse complement strand
ATGCCCTAACAAGTGCTGGTGCAGAAGCTGCAAACTATCCCTTTGCAACAATTGAACCAAACGTTGGGGTTGTAAACGTGCCTGATGAAAGATTAGAAGTTCTTTCAAAAATGAACAACTCACAAAGAATTGTCTACACTAATATAGAATTTTACGACATTGCAGGACTTGTTAAGGGAGCCAGCAAGGGCGAAGGACTTGGCAACCAATTTTTATCAAATATCCGTGAAGTTGATGCCATTGTCCATGTTGTAAGATGTTTTGAAGACGAAAATATAATTCATGTTGATGGATCTGTTGACCCTTTGCGTGATATTGAAAATATAAACCTAGAATTAATTTTTTCTGACCTAGAACAAGTTGAGAATAGGTATTCAAAGGTTGCAAAAAAAGCAAGAGCTGAAAAAAATCTTGCCAAGGAAAGAGACCTTTTAGAAAAAATTAAGACAGCCCTAGAAGAGGGAAGGTCTGCAAGAGAAGTTGAACTTGATGATGAAGAAAAGAAAATCATAAAGAATTATTCTCTATTAAGTGCAAAGCCTGTCATCTATGTTTGTAACGTTGCAGAAGAAGAGCTTACAAAGGAAGACAACGAATATGTAAAGGCAGTTAGGGAATATGCAGAAAAAACTGGTGACGAAGTTGTAGTTATCTCTGCAGAGATTGAATCAGAAATAGCTGCCCTTGATGAAGATGAAAAAGAACTCTTCTTAGAAGAACTTGGACTTGATTCATCAGGTCTTGATAAGTTAATTAAATCAAGTTACAGACTTCTTGGTCTAATTTCCTTTATCACAACAGGAGAAATGGAAACAAGAGCTTGGACTGTCAAGAGAGGTTCTAAGGCTCCAACTGCTGCAGGTAAAATCCACACAGATATGGAAAGAGGATTTATTAAGGCAGACACAATTTCTTACCAAGACCTTGTGGACTCTGGCTCTATGGCCAACGCAAGGGACAAGGGACTTATTAGGAGTGAAGGTAAGGACTATGTAGTTGAAGATGGCGACGTAATGGTCTTTAAGTTTAACGTCTAATAAAGCTGAAGAAAAAAGGTGATTTATGATTAAGATGCTTTCAATGGACCTAGATGAAACTCTTTTATCTACTGATAAAGTGATGACAGAATCTTTTAGGCCCTTTGTGGAAAAATTAAGATCAAACGATATTATTCCTGTTGTTGCAACTGGAAGAGAGTTCTACACTGCCCATAGGTTTGTGGGTGAAGACCTAGAAATAGATTTAATTTGCAACAATGGAAATATTATTAAAAATAATAAAACTGGAGAACTTGAATTTGTTAATCCCATGTCAAAGGAAGACGTGGACTTAATTATGTCCTTCGACAAGAATGACAAGGTCTACTCCACAATTCATGTTGAGAGAGAAGATGGGATTGACCTCTTATACAAGAAAAAGAATTTTGAATCCTTTGAAGGAGTTTATGTAGATGCCTTCAGGGGGAGAAATCTCGGACTTGATAATTTTGATGACTACGAAGGTCATCCCCTTTCTATTGTCTTTGCAGGGACTCACGACGACTTAGTGGAACTTCGTAGGACAATAAAAGAAGGAATTGGAGAAGACAAGGACAAGTTTAACTTCCACCTTATGAAGATTAAGAGAGAGCCAAAGTGGATGCTAGAAATTCTTCAAAAAAATGGAGATAAGTTTTTCGGTATTAAGAAATATGCAGAAAACAGAAATATAAAACTTGAAGAAGTTGCAGCCATTGGCGATGACTCCAACGACAGGATGCTTGTTGAAAATGTTGGACTTGGCTTTGCCATGATAAATGCTGTTGATGTCTTAAAGGAAGTTGCCGATGTGGTTTCTGATTATGATAACAACAATGACGGTGCAATAAAGATTTTAGATAAGGTTTTATTTGGTGATTAAATGAATATTAACTGGTACCCTGGTCACATGAAGAAGACCCTAGAGGATATTGAGAAGAAGTTAAAGCTCGTTGACTTTGTAATAGAAATTATAGATTCGAGAATTCCCTTCTCAAGTAGGAATCCTCTCTTTGATGACCTCTTAAAAAATAAAAAAAGACTTCTAATTTTTAATAAGTCAGACTTATCTGATCCTAAGTTAAATGACCTTTGGATGGAAAGGCTAACTGATGAGAATAACTTTGCCATCTCTTACAATGCAATGAAACCCAACGTGGGGCTTGTTGTAAATAAGTCTGAAGAACTTATGGCAGATGAAATAAAAAAATTTGAGGACAAGGGACTTAATAAGGGACCCCTTCGTGCTATGATTGTTGGCATTCCCAACTCAGGCAAGTCTACTTTTATAAATTCAATATCAGGCACAAGGTCAGCTAAGACTGGGAACAGGCCAGGAGTTACCAAGGTCAACCAGTGGATAAAGATTCATCCAAAGCTTCACCTTCTTGACACACCAGGAGTTCTTTGGCCAAAGTTTGAAGATAAGGTTGGACTTAACCTTGCCTTTACTGGCGCTATAAAAGATGAAATCATGGACAGGGAAACCTTGGCTCTAAGATTAATAGAAAAGTTAAAGGAAATTGCTCCTTCTTCTTTAGAAGAAAGATATAAGTTATCAGATATTCATGATAAGACTGGAATTGAAATCATGGATGAAATTGGAAGCAAGAGGGGAGCCCTAATGCGTGGCGGCTATATTGATTATGAGAAAGTCTCTGGCATTGTCCTAGATGAATTTAGGAAGGGAATACTTGGCAGGATTACACTGGAGGTTCCTGATGAGTTTTTATAGTTTTGAAGAAGAATATTATGAAAAGGGCTACAAAAATATTTGTGGCATAGATGAGGTTGGCAGGGGCTGTCTCTTTGGAGACGTGGTTTCTGCAGCAGTAATTATGCCAAGGGGCGAATTCATTGAAGGAGTTAATGACTCCAAAAAATTATCTCCCAAGAAGAGAGAAGAACTTTACCTAAAAATTTTAGAGTCAGCCCTTGCTGTTGGGATTGGAAGGGCAAGTGCCGATATAATTGATAAGGTAAACATAAGGATGGCAACTCACATCTCCATGATCAATGCCCTTGAAAACTTGAGAGATAGTCAAAACAAAAAAATTGAAGCTGACTGTGTATTAATTGATGCAGAAACTATTGAAACGGGAATTTTTCAAAAGGCAATAATCAAGGGTGACGAGTCTTGTTATTCTATTGCTTGTGCATCTATTGTTGCAAAGGTCTATAGGGACAATCTCTGCAAGAAGTGGGCAGAAGAGTATCCACAATATGGACTGGAAAAGCACAAGGGCTATGCTACAAAATATCACAGGGAAGCTCTAAAGGCTTACGGACCAAGTGACATGCACAGAAAAACTTTTTTAAAGAATATAGAATCATGGTAGGACACAATTTATTTTTCGGAAATCGTGGAGAAGATATTGCCACAAAATTTTTAGAGGACAAGGGCTACATTATATTAGATAGAAATTATCGTGCCCTTGGGACTGAAATAGATATTATTGCCCGCGACAAGGATGAGCTTGTCTTTGTGGAAGTGAAGTCACGTAACTCTAGAAAATATGGAGATGCTTACGAGGCTGTCACAGAATACAAGATGCAAAACATTATTCAAACTGCTACAGCCTACATAATGGCCAAGGGGCTCTTTGACATTATGGTTCGCTTTGACATAATTGAAGTTTATTTTAATGAGAAAGAAATCAATCACATAGAATCTGCATTTATGCTTTCATAAAACTAGGTTAAGCCTAGTTTTTTTATTTGCAATAAATATTTGCTTATTAAAGAACTTGTGTTATTATAGTTAATAGAAAAAAACATAGTAATTTTGTATGAATTATTTTTTTAATAAAATGGAGGAAGTATGACAGAGTTATTAAGAATAGAAAATTTAAGTGCAGGCGTAGAAGACAAGGAAATTTTAAAAAATATAAATTTAAAAATTAATTACGGAGAAGTACACGTAATTATGGGACCAAATGGTTCTGGTAAATCTACTCTTGCCAATGTAATCATGGACAATCCTGTTTACAATGTTACAAGTGGAAAAATCTTCTTAGACGGAGAAGATATAACAGACCTTACTACAGACAAGAGGGCAAACAAGGGACTATTTATGTCCTTCCAAACTCCAGAAGAAGTTCCTGGAATTTCTGTAGAAAACTTTATTAGGACTGCAAAGTCTTTAAAGGACGATAAGCCAATTTCAATTTTAAAATTTAAAAAAGAAATTAAAAAGGAAATGGAAGAATTAAAAATGGATTCTTCCTATGCAGAAAGATATTTAAACGTAGGCTTCTCTGGTGGAGAAAAAAAGAAAAACGAAATTCTTCAAATGTTAATGTTAAATCCTAAGCTTGCTATTCTTGATGAAACAGACTCAGGACTTGATGTTGATGCAACAAGAATTGTATCATCTGGTATTGAAAAATATTTAAGCAAGGACAATGCTGTTTTAATTATCACCCACCACAAGGAATTAATTGACAACATTAAACCTGACTATGTTCACGTAGTATTAGATGGTGAAATTGTAAAAGAAGGAGACGCTTCTCTAATAGATAAAATCGAAAAAGAAGGATTTAACTGGATAAGAGAAGAGGTGAAATAATTTGACTAAGAAGGTAGAAAAAACTTATGTAGAAGACATGGACCGTGGTGTCTATGATATTAAAAATAAATTTACATTTAGGTCAAAGACAGAAAAGGGACTTACAGAAGAAATTGTAAGACAAATTTCTGCTGAAAAGGACGAACCAGAATGGATGCTTGAAAGTAGATTAAAGGCCCTTAAAATCTTTAATGAAAAAGAAGATCCAAGCTGGGGGCCAGACATCTCTGAAGTTGACATGGATGAGATCACAACTTATATAAGACCAGATGCAGATATGTCTGATGACTGGATGAATGTTCCTGATGAAATTAGGGATACTTTTGACAAACTTGGAATACCTGAAGCAGAAAAGGAAGCCATGCTTTCTGGAGTTGGAGCCCAATACGACTCAGAAGTTGTTTACCACTCCATCCAAAAATATCTTTCAGACCAAGGAGTAATTTATACAGACTTTGAAACAGGACTTAAAGAATATCCTGAAATCGTAAAAAAATATTTTAGCAAGTGTATTACACCTAGCCTTCACAAGTATGCTGCTCTTCACTATGCAGTTTGGTCTGGTGGATCCTTTGTATATGTGCCAAAGGGAGTAAATGTAGATATTCCTCTACAATCTTACTTTAGACTTAATGCTCCAGGTGCAGGACAATTTGAACACACACTTATTATCATAGAAGACGGAGCCTACTGTCACTTTATAGAAGGTTGCTCTGCTCCAAAATACAATGTTATAAACCTACACGCAGGTGCAGTTGAATTATTCGTTGGAGAAGGTGCAACACTTAGGTATTCAACAATAGAAAACTGGTCAAGAAATATGTACAACCTCAACACTAAGAGGGCGATCGTAGAAAAAGATGGAAAGATCGAATGGGTTTCAGGATCCTTTGGCTCAAAAGTTTCCATGCTTTACCCTGCATCAATCCTTGTGGGAGAAAATGCATCTAGTGAGTTCACTGGTATTTCTTTTGCAGGTGAAGGACAAAATCTTGACACAGGTGCCCAAGTTGTTCACGCAGCACCACACACTACTTCAACTGTAAACACAAAGTCAATTTCTAAATCTGGTGGAGTTGCAATTTACAGGGGACTAGTTGAAATAAAAGAAAACGCAGTTGGTGCAAAGAACTCAACATCTTGTGAATCCTTGATGCTTGACAACAAGTCAAGGTCAGACACAATTCCTACAATAAAAATTGAAAACAATGATATTGATATTGGACACGAAGCAAAAATCGGAAGGATTAGCGACTCAGTTATCTTCTACCTAATGTCTAGGGGTATCTCTGAACAAGAGGCTAAGGAAATGGTAGTAAGAGGTTTTGCTGAGCCAATAGCTAAGGAACTTCCTATGGAATACGCAGTTGAGATGAATAACTTAATCAATCTTGAACTTGTTGGATCAATTGGGTAGGTGAAACATGAATAAAATAATTGGAAATGAAATTGCCTTTAAGACTTTTAACTTCTTAAGGGTAAATGAAACAGAAATAGAAATTCCCCAAATTCAAGGGAAATTATATAGGGAAGTAGGAGAAGACAATCCAGGAGAAATTTCTGAATTTGAAAATATTAAGTATGGCATTTCAAATGAAGTCTTGGATCAAAATAGGGAGTATTTAAATTATTACAAGTCCTACACAAGTGAAGAGGGCAAGACAGAAGAAGATTTCAAGTTATTTGAACTTGATGATGAATATTCTGAACTCTTCGACCTCCACCACATTGTTGCAGAAAAGGACTCAAAATTAAAAGTTGTCCTTGACTACACTTCTTGTGGCAAGGACGAAAAATTTAGGAACTCTGTTATTAAAGTTCTTGCAAAGGAAAATTCTGAAGTTGAAGTTTTTGTTATTGCAAGAGATGATGACAAGTCCCTAGTTCTTGAATCTATTGGAGTTTATACAGAAGCTCATGCAAAAGTTAGCGTCCACCAATATGAACTGGGAGCAGCTAGACTTTACACAAATTACAAGTGTGAACTAATTGGAGAATATTCTGAAGGTCATGTTGATTCAATTTACTTTGGTCAAAAGGACGAGTATCTAAACATGAACTACGACATGATTCACAGGGGCAAGAAGACTGAGTCAGACATTTTGGTCAACGGAGCTTTAAAGGATAAATCATCAAAGAACTTTAAGTCAAATCTTCAATTTATAGAAGGGGCTAAGAGTGCTGTTGGATCAGAAGAAGAATACTCAATCTTACTAGATGACACAGTTCACTCAATATCAGTTCCCCTAATGCTTGCTCATGAAGATGACGTTGTTGGTAATCACGCATCTAGTGCTGGTAAGCTTGATAATGACCAAATATTTTATCTAATGTCTAGGGGAATAAGTTTTGATGAAGCAGAAGCCCTAATGGTTGAGTCCAAATTCTCAGGTGCAATTGATGCCCTAAGAGATGAAAAACTAAAGGACGAAGTTTGGGAAGCAGTTAGAGAAATTATAAAGAGAGGAAATTAAATGTTTGCTAAAAATGAAATAGAAGAAATCAGAAAAGAGTTTCCTTTTTTAAATCTAAAACCTAATGGGAAGCAAATAGTTTATTTTGACAATGGTGCAACAACACAAAAGCCAAGAGAAATTATTGACAATATAAAAAACTTTTACGAAAGTGAAAATGGAAACCCTCACAGGGGAGCCCACTATCTTGCAATGAAGTCAACTGAAGTTTACGAAGGTGCAAGACAAAAAGTCGCAGATTTTATTGGAGCAAAAAAGGCTTCGGAAGTTGTCTTTTTAAGGAATGCAACTGAAGCTTTAAATCTTCTTGCTTATTCCTATGGACTAAACAACTTAAAGGAAGGCGACGAAATTGTAATTTCTATAATGGAGCACCATTCAAACCTTGTTCCATGGCAAGAAGTTTGCAAGAAAACTGGAGCAAAGCTAAAGTTTTTATATGTAGACGATGATATGCAAATTCCTTTTTCTGAAATCGAAGAAAAAGTTACTAAGAATACAAAAATTGTTTCAATAACAGGAGCATCTAATGTTGTTGGAACAAACCCTGATATAGAAAAAATTGTAAAATACGCAAGAGAAAATTCAGATGCAAAAATAATTCTTGATGGGGCACAATTAGTTCCCCACAGGAAGGTCAATGTAAGTGAACTTGACGTTGACTTCATGGCTTTTTCTGGCCACAAGATGTATTCAGCACTAGGTATTGGTGTCCTTTATGGAAAAGAAGAACTTCTAAACAAGATGGATATCTTCCTATCAGGCGGCGACATGATTGAATATGTTTACGAAGACCACACAACTTTTCTAGATGCACCACAAAGGTTTGAAGCAGGAACTGCCAATGTTGAAGGAGCAGTAAACCTTGCAGCAGCCATTGACTTTATAGAAAAATATGGCATGGAAAAAATCGATGAATATGAAAGATATTTAACTGACTACTGTTACGACAAGCTTAAAAAATTAGACTATCTTGAAGTTTATACAACAAGTGACAAAAACAGGGCACCAGTAATTTCTTTCAACTTTAAAGAAGCCCATCCTCACGATGTTGCATCAATACTTGACACTTATGGAATTGCCATAAGATCAGGTCACCACTGCGCTCAACCTCTTCACAGGTATCTGGGTTCAAACTTCTCATGCAGGGCAAGTTTTGCAATCTATAACACAGTGGAAGAAATTGATTATTTCGTAGAACATCTTGAAGATGTAAGGAGGATTTTAGGAATTGAATCTTGATAATATTTACACAGAACTAATCTTGGAACACTCTAGAAACAAACACAACAGAAGAGAACTAGAAGACTACACAAAAAAAGAACTTGGTCACAACCCAAGCTGTGGAGATGAAATAACTCTTGAAGTAAAGATCCAAGATGACATTATAGAAGATATATCCTACACAGGTCATGGATGTGCCATTTCTCAAGCTTCAACATCAATTATGTGCGACAATGTCAAGGGAATAAAAGTTGAAGAAGCTATTGAAAGGGCAGACAAGTTTATAGGAATGGTTAAGGGAGAGATTGACGATCCAGACGAATTGGAAGATCTTGACGATGCCATTGCCTTTGAATCTATTTCAACTTTACCTGCCCGAGTAAAGTGTGCAGTTCTTTCCTGGTACACTCTAAAGAATATGTTAGAAAATAATGAAGATAAGGGATCCTTTAATCTATCATAAGAGGTGATTAGATGAAATTATCTACAAAGGGTCGTTACGGCCTAATGGCTATGTACAACTTAAAAGAAAATATGGGCAAGGGCCCCATAGCCTTAAAGGATATTGCAAGAGATGAAAATCTTTCAGAATCCTATTTGGAACAACTCTTTACCCTTCTTAGGAGGGCAGACCTAGTTAAATCAATTAGGGGTGCAGGTGGCGGTTACGTCCTTGCAAGAGATCCAAAAAATATAGCAATTGGAGAAATAATAAATGCCCTTGAAGGTGACCTTTCACTTTCTTGTTGCGATCTTGGTAAAAAGTCTGACTGCAACAAGCAAGAGGAATGTGCAACAAGGGACATCTTATCCAAGCTTCAAGGTCAAATTGAAGGTGTTATGGAATCCATGACCCTAGCAGACATGTGAGGTCACTATGATTTACATGGATAATGCTGCCACTACTAGGATCACAGACAGTGTATTTCAAGCTATGCTTCCTTATTTAAAAGAAAATTATGGAAACCCATCAGCAATATACTCTCTTGGTCAAAGATCTAGGGCAGCCATAGAAAATTCAAGAATAAAAATTGCAGAGATCCTGGGAGTAAAGGCAAGTGAAATTTACTTTACTTCCTCTGGATCTGAATCAGATAATTGGGCCTTAAAGGGCTCACTTTTACCTAATCAAGAAAATCATATTATTTCATCAAAGATTGAGCACCCAGCTATTTTAAATTCTTTAAAGAAGATTGAAAAGTGGGGAGGAGAAACTAGCCTCATTTCAGTTGATAAAGAAGGTTTTGTGGACTTAGATGAAATTGAAAGTTCTATCAAGGACTCCACAAGACTTATTTCAATTATGTTTGCCAACAATGAAATAGGAACTATTGAACCCCTTGCTGAAATCGCAAAAATAGCTAAGGCAAAAAACATTTTATTTCACACAGATGCAGTTCAAGCCATGGGGAATATTAAATTTAAGATAGAAGACATAGGAGTGGACATGCTCTCCCTTTCAGGTCACAAGCTTGGAGCTCTAAAGGGAGTTGGTCTTCTTTATGTCAAAGAGGGAATTGAACTTGATAGCTTTTTAGATGGTGGTGAACAGGAAAGAGGACAAAGGGCCTCAACAGAAAATCTTGCATCAATAGTCGGACTTGCAAGAGCCTTAGAAGATGCTTACAATAATATTGAAGAGAGGACATCTATTACAAGAGAACTAAGAGATTACACAATAGAAAAACTCTTGAATATAGATGGAGTAATCTTAAATGGTCCCAAAGAAAAAAGACTTCCTGGAAATATAAATATCACTTTAAAAAATACTAAACCACAAACCATGGTTCAGTATCTTGACATGTTTGATATATGTGTTTCTTCTGGATCAGCATGTGCAGCAGGAAGCATTAACCCATCCCATGTTTTAAGGGCAATAGGTAGGAGTGAAGAAGACTCACTTTCTATGCTAAGGCTCTCACTTAATCACGAAAACACAAAAGAAGAGTGTGATTATGTAGTGGAAAAAATAAACCAGGGGATGAAAAAGTTCAAGAACAGGTGATATTATGTTAGAGCAAATATCTGGTAACGCTGCTAGATTTATGATTTATGCCCTTGCCATCTTATCTATCCTTCTAATATTTTTAGCAATTTACTATCTAATAAATATTGGGAACAGATACATCGAAGGCAAGAAGAGGATAAATATAGACCTAAGGCTTATCACAAAAATATTTTTGGGGATACTTATTTTTTACTTAATAAATATAATCTTTAATAAGTTCCCTATACTTGGGTACACCCTTTCATCGGTAATAATAGCAATAATCTTTGCCTACATTATCGACCCAATAGTTAACTACCTAGAGAGAAAGGGAGTCAAGAGACAGTTTGGTGTAATAATAGTTTACATCTCAGTCATACTTATTTTTGGAATCTTAATAGTTTCAGTAATTCCAAAAACTATTAATGAAATTTCCAACTTGCTTACAAGTCTGCCTGCCATGGTGGACACCCTAATAAAAGAAGTTAATAGTTTCGTGTCAAATGTATTTGCCAAGTTTAATATTGAGCTTCCAGAAAACTTGATAAATGTTTACAAGGAGACAAATCCAAAGGTAAATGGTGACGTTGAAACTCCACAAATAGTTTCTGATATCTTAAATTCTATTAGAGCAACTATTAATGATGTGATAACAAAAGCTCAAGGATCACTAATGGGATCTCTTTCCAATGTACTTTCTAAAGTTTACGGATTTTTAACTTCGGCCTTTAGGTTAATCTTGATAATTATTTTCTCCTTCTACTTTGCAGTGGACAAGGAAAAGTTCTTATTGAAAGTCAAGAGGGCAATACCAAATAAATACAGGGAAGACATTTCATATTTAACAAGTAATATTGACACAGCCCTTCAACAATTCATTAGGGGAAGGATGCTTATGGCAATCTTCGTAGGATTAATTACCATGGCCTACCTCTTAGTCTTAAGAGTAGACTTTGCCATTATCATTGGTCTTATAACTTGTGTGGCAGATATAATTCCTTACATTGGTCCCTTCCTTGGTTGTGCGCCGGCAGTTTTATTTGCCTTTATGGACTCACCAATGAAGGCCCTATGGGTTTTAATTTTATTTGTAATAGTTCAATGGGTAGAGAACAATATTCTCGCACCAAAACTCATTGGAGACTCAACTGGTCTCAACCCACTTGTAATTTTAATTTCAATAATTATTGGTGGTGGAATCTTTGGTGTATGGGGAATGGTAATCTCTGTTCCATTAATGTCAATTATCTTTATACTTGTTGATTTTATCAAAATAAAATACAATGACAGATACAGCTCTAATTGACATTCATATTCTTTATAATTATAATGTTTATAGCACATCCTCCCAGGGTATGGGAGGATTTTTAATAGGAGTTGTAATATGAAACATTTAGGTTTACACGATATAAGAACTGAATTTTTAAAATTTTTTGAATCAAAGGGACACTTTGTACTACCAAGTTTTTCACTAATTCCAAAAAATGATAAATCACTTCTCTTAATTGGAGCTGGAATGGCACCAATGAAGAAATTTTTCACTGGCGAAGAAGTTCCACCTGCAAAGAGAGTTACTACTTGCCAAAAATGTATTAGGACTGGCGATATAGATAACGTAGGTTTAACTGATAGACACGCAACATTTTTTGAAATGTTAGGTAACTTTTCCTTTGGAGACTACTTTAAGCACGAAGTAATTCCATGGGCTTGGGAATTTTTGACAGTTAACCTTGAGATCCCAAAAGAAGATTTATGGGTTACAGTTTATTATGAAGACGATGAAGCCTACAACATTTGGAAGGATGTAGTGGGAATTGATGAAGAAAAAATCATCAGATTAGGCAAAGAAGATAACTTCTGGGAACTTGAAGTTGGTCCATCAGGTCCATGTTCAGAAATTTATGTTGACAGAGGACTAGAACACGGATCAGAAGAAGAAAGACCTGGTGGAGAAGGAGACAGATTTATTGAAATCTGGAACCTTGTATTCACACAATTCGACAAGGACGAAGAAGGTAACTACAATCCTCTAGCTCATCCAAACATTGATACAGGTATGGGACTTGAAAGGATTGCTACAGTCCTACAAGAAACTGACAATATATTTGAAATTGATGCTATAAAAGATATAATCCAAGAAATTGCAAAAGTTTCTGGAGAAGAATATGGCAAGGATAAAAACTTAGATATTTCCTTTAGGGTTATAACAGACCACATTAGGGCAATGACTTTCATGATTTCTGATACAATTGTACCTTCCAATGAAGGAAGAGGCTATGTACTTAGAAGACTTATAAGAAGAGCCGCAAGACATGGAAGAAAGCTAGGCATTAAAAGAGCCTTCTTATATGAAATTGCTGACATGGTTATTGACTCTTGGGGCGAACAATATGAAGAACTTAAGGAAAACAGAGAATCCATCAAGGAAATTATTAGAAGAGAAGAAGAAAAATTCTTAGAAACAATTGATGGTGGACTTGTTAGACTAAAGGCCCACATGGATGAAATGAAGGAAAATAAGGAAAGACTTCTAGATGGTGAAAAAGCCTTTAAACTATATGACACTTATGGTTTCCCAATTGACTTAACAGAAGAAATCCTAAGAGAAGAGGGCTATGACGTTGACATGGATGGCTTTAAGAAGGAAATGGATGACCAAAAGAGAAGGGCTAGAGAAGCTAGAAACGACTCCAACATTGGTTGGGCCAACCAAGACAACAAGCATCTCTTTGAAGGGCTTAGTGATGAATTCCTAGGTTATGAAGAAGATGAATGTCAGGCAAATATTGTTAGAATAATTGCCAATGACGAAATAGTCGAATCTCTTAATGAAGGAGAAGAAGGTCTTGTAGTCCTTGACAAGACAACTTTCTATGGAGAAAGTGGTGGTCAAGTTGGAGACACTGGCCAAATTATTTCTGACAACTTTAAGCTAAAAGTTACTGATACAAAGAAAACTAAGGATGGACTTCACCTTCACCTTGTAAAGGTTGAGGAAGGTAGACTGGAAAAAGCTCCAGTTAAGGCTATTATAGATTCTAAGAGAAGAAATAACATTAGGAGAAACCACTCTGTAACTCACTTACTTCACAGGGCCCTTAAGGACGTATTGGGAAGCCATGTAAATCAAGCAGGATCCCTAGTTATGGCTGATAGGATGAGATTTGACTTTTCCCACTTTGATGCAATGACAAAAGAAGAAATTGCTGAAGTTGAAAGAAAAGTGAACGAAAAAATCTTTGAAGGACTTCCAGTTGAAACAAAGGTAACAGGTCTTGAAGAAGCTAAGGAAATGGGTGCAATTGGTTTATTCGAAGGCAAGTACCAAGACCAAGTAAGAGTCCTATCCATGGGAGATTATTCTCGTGAACTTTGTGGAGGTACTCACGTATCCAACACTTCTGAGATTTCAATGTTTAAGATCCTATCAGAAAGTGGTATAAGTAATGGAGTTAGAAGAATTGAATCTATTACAGGACCAGCTGTTTATGAATACCTAAACAACTTAAGTGAAAAAGAAGAAAGAATAGCTAGTGAATTAAAATCCAACAAGGATGAAATTATTCAAAAGATAAAATTAAATATTAAAAACCTAAAAGAAGCAAATAAATCTATTGAAAAGCTTGAACATGACCTCGCTAAAGATCAAATTTCTGACTTAACAGAGGATGTTAAAGAAAAAAATGGAATCAAGTATGTCATTAAAAAGTTCGATGGAGTAGATGTAAATACTCTTCGTGACCTAGCTGATGAAGTTAGGAACAAGCTTGGTTCAGTTATAGTTCTATTTGCAACTGTAAATGATGATAAACTAAACTTTGTATGTGCAGTTTCAAAGGATCTTGTTGAAAAGAAAATTGCTGCAGGTAAACTAATCAAAGAAATCGCCAAAGTAGCTGGCGGTGGCGGCGGTGGTAGACCTGATATGGCAACTGCTGGTGCAAAGGACTTAGATAAGGTTGAAGAAGCTCTAAATAAGCTAGATGAGCTCTTATAAAAATATCAAAATAGATACTTTTATGGTATAATCTATTTGGAGGTAATTATGGGTCAAAATAATAATACACAAATTTTTGAAAAAAGTAGTTTGGAACAAGAAAGAATAAAAGGCATTTTAAAAACAGTTTACAATGCTCTAGAAGAAAAGGGATACAACCCAAGTGACCAAATTATAGGATATATATTATCAGGTGATCCAACATATATCACAAGCCATGATAATGCAAGATCCATGATACAAGAAGTAGAGCGTGACGAGCTTTTACAAGAAATGTTAAAAGTTTATTTAGAAAAGATTTAAAAGATTGAGATGGCTTGTCCATCTCTTTTACATATTATATATGTACCTGTAAAGGTTGTGGTTAAATGAATAAAATTTTAGGCTTAGATGTAGGAGATGTGTGGATTGGGGTAGCTATATCAGATGCCCTTTTGCTTACAGCACAACCTCTTATGACAATAAAAAGAGAATCAAATAAGATAGCCTATGAGAAAATTCATGAAATTATTATAGAGAACAATGCAGAAAAAGTAGTGGTAGGTCTTCCAAAGAACATGAACAACACTATTGGGCCGCAAAGTGAAAAAGTGATCAAGTTTGCAGAAAAGCTTAAAAACAAATTTAAGGTTGAGATTGAGTATGTAGACGAGAGAATGACCACTTTAATGGCAGAACAAGTTTTAATAGAGGGTTCAGTTCGAAGAGAGAATAGAAAAAAATATATAGATAAAATTGCAGCGACTTATATCCTGCAATCCTATCTGGATAGATTAAAATTATAGGTGATAAAATGGAAAAAATAAAATTATATGACGAAAATGATAAAGAAGTTGAATTTTTTGTTGATGCAAAATTTTCTGTTGAGGACACTGATTATGTCGCACTCTATACAGACGAAGAAAATCCGGAAATTTATATATTAAAGGTAATTGAAGACGAAAATGGTGACGAACTTCTTGCTGGCATCGATGATGACGAGTTAGAAGTTGCAAGCAAGGCTTATGAAGAACTTTTAGATGAATTAGACGGTGAATAAATGGAAAGAAACATTGAACCTGTCAAAAAGATCTTAAAGAGTAGTGGATATAAATACACTAAACAGAGAGCAAAGGTCTATGAAATTTTTCTGGACAATAAGGATAAACACTTGACTACAGAAGAAGTTTATAACTTAGTTGCAAAGAAGGACCCAGAAATGGGAATTGCAACTATATATAGAACCGTGCAATTATTCCACAAACTTGGAGTCTTAGATCAAATTGCATTTGATGACAATATTTTAAGATATGAACTAAGAGTACCCAATGAAGGCCATAGGCACCACCATCTCGTTTGCATAAATTGCGGCAAAGTAGAAGAAGTTGATATTGACAACTTAAATGAGCTAGAAGCAAAGATAGAGAAAGATAAGAATTTTAAAATTGTTGACCACACTCTAAAATTTATGGGTTATTGCGAAGACTGCCAACACAAAATTGAGGAGAAGGCAAATTAATGAGAAACACAAATAAGGTGAAGATAATCCCACTGGGAGGACTTCACGAAATAGGAAAGAATCTTACACTAGTTGAATATAGAGATGATATTATCATCATAGACTGTGGTATGACTTTCCCAGAAGACGAAATGCTTGGTATTGATGTTGTAATACCAGATGTAACTTACCTAGAGAACAATAAGCACAAAATAAGAGGACTTGTCCTTACTCACGGTCACGAAGACCATATTGGTGCTATCCCATATGTACTGAGAAAGCTAGACCTAGATATTTATGGAACTGGTCTAACAATTGGACTATTAGAAAACAAATTAAAAGAACATAGACTTTCAAGAGACAAACTCCACGTAGTAAGTGCTGGAGATGTTGTTAAACTTGGAAAGATGGAAGTAGAATGGATTAATGTAAACCACTCTATTCCTGATGCCTGTGCTCTTGCAATAAAGACACCATTGGGATATGTTTACCACTCAGGTGACTTTAAGGTAGACTTCACTCCAATCAGTGGAGAACCTATTAACTTAACAAGGATTGCAGAAATTGGACAAAAGGGTGTGCTTGCTATGATTGGTGAGTCTACTAACGTCCTAAGAGAAGGCTACACAATGAGTGAGTCTAAGGTTGGAGAAACTTTTAATAGACTTTTCCAAAATTTGTCAGACAACAGGATTATAATTGCAACTTTTGCTTCCAACGTTCACAGAGTTCAACAAATTATCAACTCAGCTGAAAAATATGGCAGAAAAGTTGTATTATCCGGTAGGTCCATGGTAAATGTAACAGAAACAGCGAGAAAGCTTGGACAATTTAGGGTCAAAAAAGATACCTTTGTTGACATCAAGGATATGGACAAGTATGACGACAGTGAAATTGTATTAATCACAACTGGTTCACAAGGAGAGCCAATGTCAGCTCTTACAAGGATTGCCTATGGAGAACATAGAAAAATTCAACTTACACCAAATGATGCAGTTATACTTTCAGCAACTCCAATACCAGGAAATGAAAATGCTGTTACAAAGGTAATAAATAGACTTCTTGAAAGAGGGGCAAAGGTAATTTATGAAACTTTATCAGAAATTCACGTTTCTGGTCACGCTTGTCAAGAAGAGTTAAAATTAATACTCAGTCTAGTAAAACCAAAATACTTTATACCTGCCCACGGAGAAGTAAGACACCTTATGAAGCACGCAAAGATTGCTGAGCAAATGGGCATGGATGAAAGAAATATTTTCATAATGGAAAATGGTAATTGTCTTGAGATTTCACAAAAGTCTGCAAAACTTGTGGGAGATGTTCCATCGGGAAATATCCTTGTTGACGGACTTGGAGTAGGTGATGTTGGTAACATCGTCCTAAGAGACAGAAGACACTTATCAGAAGACGGACTAATAATTGTTGTTATCTCCTTGACAAAAGAAGGCAAGGTTGTTTCAGGTCCTGACATTATTTCAAGAGGTTTCGTTTATGTAAGAGAATCAGAAGACCTTATTGAAGATGCAAAGAATGTTGTTAGAAAAATCTTGAATGATGATTCACGTGACAACTTAAAGGATTGGAATGGACTTAAGTCTGATATACGAGATAACTTGAGATCATATATTTTCAAAAACACAAAGAGAAATCCTATGATTTTACCAATTATAATGGAGGTTTAGGATATTTAGGGAATCTTAGAGGTTCCCTTTTTTAGAGGAATTATGCCAAATATAAATTACGATTATATAGAAAACTATTTAAGAGATTTAAAAGAATTAAAAGATGAAAAGCTTCGCGAGATGATGGATTACGCAGAAGAAAATCGCGTTCCAATAGTGGAAAGGGAAAGTGAAGAGTTTATTAACTTCCTCCTTGCCATCCATAAGCCAAAGAAAATTCTTGAGCTTGGGACTGCCATAGGCTATTCTTCTATTTCCTTTGCCAAGAGGAATAAGTGCATAGAAAAAATTGACAGCGTAGAGTTAAGGGAAGAAATGGTAGAAATCGCAAAGAAAAATATTTCTGATGTGGGACTTGATAATATAATTAAAGTTCACCACAGCGATGCCTATGACTTTCTTCTTGACTTGGAAGAAAAATACGACTTTATATTTATAGATGCAGCTAAGGGTCAGTACGAAAAATATTTTGATGAGGCCCTAAAAAATTTAAATCATGGGGGAATAATTCTCTGCGACAATGTCCTCTTTAAGGGAATGATAGCAGAGGACTCCCTAGTTAAGAGAAGAAAAATAACAATTGTAAAAAGACTGAGAAAGTTTTTAAAAGATATTTCTGGTGATGAGAGATTTGACTCATCAGTAATCCCCATTGGGGACGGAATACTTTTAGTGAGGAGAAAAGATGAAGAAAATTGAACTTTTAGCACCAGCAGGTGATATAAATAAATTAAAAACTGCAGTGGAATATGGTGCCGATGCAGTTTATCTTGGAGGAGAAAGTTTTGGACTTAGAAAAGCTTCCAAAAACTTTTCTATGGAAGATATTAAATGGGCAACAGATTATCTACACGAGAGGGGAAAGAAGATTCACGTTACACTAAATATTATTCCCCATAACGATGACATGGAAGGTGTAGAAGATTATATAAAAGACCTTTATGAAATTGGAGTTGACGCTCTTATAGTTGCTGACCCAGGAATGTTTATGAAGGTCAAGGAAGTTGCACCAGACTTCCCAATTCACATTTCAACTCAAGGATCAGTTACCAATGTGGAAACTGTAAGATTCTGGCAAAAACTGGGAGCAGAAAGAGTTGTAATGGCAAGGGAGCTTAGTCTAAAAGAAGTTGCCGACATTATAAAAGAAGTTGGCGACACAATAGAAGTTGAAACTTTTGCTCACGGTGCCATGTGCATGTCCTACTCAGGCAGATGTCTTCTTTCAAACTACATGACAGGAAGAGATGCCAACATGGGTGACTGCGCTCAACCTTGCAGGTACAAGTACAACCTAGTTGAAGAAAAGAGGCCTGGAGAATACTTCCCAATAGAAGAACATGAAGAGGGAACTTTTATCATGAATTCCAAAGACCTTTGTATGATTGAACATATAGACGAAATGATTGAAGCTGGTATTGCCAGTCTTAAAATCGAAGGTCGTGTAAAAAGTGAATACTATCTAGCAACAGTAATTAGGTCTTACAGGATGGCAATCGATGCATATTATGCTGATCCAGAAAATTACAAGTACGACCCATCCCTATTAGAAGAAATTAAAAAAGTAAGTCACAGGGACTTCACGACAGGTTTCTTCTATGGACAAGCCAACGAAGACTCACAAGTCTATGAAGACAACTCCTACATCAGAGGTTACGACTTCGTTGGAATTGTCCTAGACTATGATGAGGAAACAAAGATTGCAACAATTGAACAGAGAAACAGGGTCTTTGTTGGAGAAGAAATTGAAATCTTTGGACCTGGCATCAAACACTTTGACTACAAGATAGAAAAGATGTTAGATGATAAGGACAGAGAAATTGACGTTGCAAACAAGGCAAAGCAAATTTTTAAAATTAAAATCGAAGAACCTATTAAAAAGGGATTTATTTTAAGGAGAGAAAATGAAGAATAAGGCCTGCATTATTGGAATATGTGGTGGAAGTGGTAGCGGCAAGAGTACTGTTACCAAGAAACTAATTGAACTAATTGGAAGAGAAAATGTGTCAGTAATTGAACAAGACTCCTACTACAAGGACCAGTCTAATTTGGATTTTGAAGAGAGGGTCAAAACAAACTATGACCATCCTCTTGCCTTTGACAATGACCTCTTATTTCAACACCTACAAATGTTAAAGGAAGGGAAGTCTATTGAGAAACCAATTTATAACTTCGCCCTCCACAACAGGAGTAAGGAAAAGGAAGTTGTTGAGCCAAAGCCAATTATTATTCTCGAGGGAATCTTAATTTTTAATGAGATTAACCTAATCGACATCATGGATATAAAAGTTTTTGTGGACACTGATGCCGATGTTAGGATAATAAGAAGGATCAAGAGGGATATGCTTGAGAGGGGAAGGTCCCTTGACTCAGTTATTGAGCAGTATCTTGCAACAGTTAGGCCATCACATCTTCAATTTGTTGAGCCTTCAAAGAGGTATGCGGACTTAATCATTCCAGAAGGTGGCGAAAATGAAGTTGCCATTGATATTTTGTACCAAAAAATAAAATCTTTGGTATAAAATGTTTGACAATGGAAGACATCTGTGCTATTATTGTCTTTGTTATTAAAGAAGAAGTCCGCTTCTCACCTAATGGCACAGTCATTTAGGTTATTTGAAAATTACGATGAATTTGCGGGCATCTTTTTAGGTGCCCGCTTTTTTAATTTACGGAGGTGCTTAGAAATTAAAGAACTTCAAATCAATGAAGAGATAAGAGAAAAGGAAGTCAGATTAGTAGATGATGAGGGCAATCAACTTGGTGTTGTGTCCAAGAATCAAGCCATCGACATGGCTATATCTAAAAAACTGGACCTAGTAAAAGTTGCTCCAAATGCAAAACCACCAGTGTGCCGTATAATGGACTATGGTAAATACAGATACGAGCAAGAGAAAAAAGAAAAAGAAGCTAGAAAAAAGCAAAAGGTAATCAATGTTAAGGAACTTAGATTTAGTCCAAACATTGAAGATCATGACTTGAATACTAAAGCCAATAGAGCTATTGATTTCTTAAAAAACGGTGATAGAGTTAAGGTTTCAGTTAGATTTAGAGGTAGAGAGATGGGTCATACTGATCTTGGAAGAGAAGTTCTCGACAAGTTCTATGATTTAATTTCTGAGTATGGAGTTGTGGACAAAAAACCTAAAATGGAAGGAAGAAGTTTAGTTATGTTCCTTTCAGAAAGAAAAGACAGCGACAAGTCTGATAATTAAGGAGGATTTTTATGGCAAAGATGAAAACTCACAGAGCTTCCGCAAAGAGGTTTAAGAGAACTGGTTCTGGAAAGCTTAAGAGATTTTACGCTTTTAAAGGACATTTAACAGGTAAAAAATCTGCTAAGAGAATAAGAAAATTAAGAAAGAGCAGTACGGTTTCTAAAGGTGATCAAAGAAGAATTGATCACATGATCCCTTAATAGGAGGTAAAAATGGCTAGAGTAAAAAGAGGCGTTAACGCTAAAAAAAGACATAAGAATATACTAAAGCAATCCAAGGGATATTTTGGTGCAAAATCAAAATTATTTAGAACTGCTAACCAAGCTGTTATGAAATCTCTTAACTATGCTTACATTGGTAGAAAACAAAGAAAAAGAGATTTTAGAAAACTTTGGATTACAAGAATTAATGCAGCTGCAAGAATTAATGGCATGAGTTATTCAAAATTCATTAGCGGTCTTAAGAAAGCAAACATCACTATTAACAGAAAGATGCTTTCTGAAATGGCAATCAATGATCCAGCTGCTTTTGCAAAACTAGTTGAAATTGCAAAAGAACAATAAATAATTGCTCCCTATTGGGAGCTTTTTTTGTATAATAAGTTTGAATAAATTTATTTAAAGAGGAAATTATGATTAGAAAATTAAAAAAGAATCCACCACTTATGGTTTGCCTTTCCTTCTTTGGCTTGATACTATTTGGGGCAATCTTATTAAATCTTCCTATGGCATCAGCTGATGGAAAGTCCATTGGATTTTTAAATGCCCTATTCACATCAACATCAGCTTCTTGTGTGACGGGACTTATTGTTGCCAACACTGCCACTCAATGGACAGTTTTTGGCAAACTTGTAATTATAACTTTGATACAAATTGGCGGTCTAGGCACCATGGTCTTCCTGTCCCTAATTGCCCTTGCCTTTAATAAAAAAATTGGGATATCAGAGAGAAGAATTATAAAGGAGCAAACTAATGCTGACACGAGCAAGGGAATTATAAGGCTTGTAATCTACATCATCAAGTTTTCTTTAAGTGTGGAATTTATTGGGGCAGTCTTACTTGCTACAAGATTTATACCTGACTTTGGACTTCAAAAAGGAATTTTATTTTCTCTCTTCCATGCAGTTTCTGCCTTCTGTAATGCAGGTTTTGATATTCTTGGCAACTCCCTTGTAGACTATGTAGATAACATAACCGTGAACCTTGTTGTTGCCTTACTAATAATTTTTGGTGGACTTGGATTTACAGTTTATATTGACATCTATAAGAAGAGAAGATTTAGGAATTTGACTCTTCACTCCAAGGTTGTTATTTCAATTACATCAATCTTACTTGTGCTTGGAACCATAGCTTATTTTATCTTGGAACACAAGAGTGCCTCCATGGAAGGCTTGACCCTAAAGGGGAAAATTTTGGCATCCTTCTTTATGTCATCTTCGGCAAGGACAGCTGGTTTTAACTCCATAGACATTGGCAAGATGCAAGAAGGCTCAGTTATTGTAACTATTATGCTAATGTTCATTGGTGCGTCACCAGCATCAACTGGTGGCGGTATTAAGACCACAACTTTTGGTGTCTTGTTATTTTCAACCTTATCTGTTTTAAGGGGAAATGATGAAACAGAAATTTTTCACAAGACAATTCCACGTGACGCCCTCTTAAAGAGTCTTTGCATTTTTTCACTGGGCTCTGCCTTGGTAATTTTTTCTTCCCTTTGTATAACAATAATCGAAGGTGGAAAATTTTTGTATCTAGATATTTTATATGAAATTGTATCAGCCATTGGTACAGTAGGAGTTAGTAGAGGATTAACTGCCAACTTAAGTTCTCTTTCAAAGTTGATTATAATTGTTTTAATGTATCTTGGAAGGGTTGGGGCAGCTACTCTTGGAATAGGTCTTTTAAATAGGAAAAATAAGAAGCACACAAGATATTCATATGGGAAAATTATAGTGGGGTAAAAATGAAGACATTTATTGTATTTGGCTGTGGTAGATTTGGTTCCACTGTGGCCACTAGATTATATGATTTGAAAAATGACGTTGTGGTCGTAGATTCAGACCATGAAAAAATTGATTTAATTAACGACAATGTAACAGAGGCAATTGTATGTGACCTTGAAGATGAAAAGGCAGTAGGAGAATTAGCTTTAAACAATTATGACGTGGCAATAGTCGCCATTGGTGAAAGCCTTGAACCAGCAATTATGGCAGTCCTTGCGTCTAAGGAAGCGGGGATTGAAAAAGTTATCGCCAAGGCAACATCCTATAGGTTTGGAAAAATTTTGTTAAAATGTGGAGCAGATAAAATTATTTTTCCAGAAAGAGATATGGGTTATAGAGTTGCGAATAATTTATCCAACAACAACTTGCTTGACTCCGATGAAATATCCAAGGGATACAGTTTTTATGATTTCAAGGCACCTGTAAAAATGAGTGGAAAAGATTTGACTGAACTTGGACTTAGAGAAGACTACAATTTCAACATCTTGATGGTAAAGAGGAATGGTGAAAACTTTGTAAATCCAGGCTCTGATTTTAAGATTAAGGAAGATGACACTTTGACAGTTTTAGGTTCAGACAAGGACATCAAAAAGTTTATAGAAGAAAACTAAAGACAAATAAAATTATAAGGACTAAGTCTTTGAGACCTAGCCCTTATTTTTTTGCAAATTTTTATAAAAATTTTCTTATTACGAAATAAAAGAAAAGTATTAGCCAAGCTATGACGTGACAAGTAATGTTGACTCTCTTCCTTATTTTTTCATTTTTAATAATTCTTGTGTACTCAGTTAAAAAATATCCTGCCAAACAAATAAAATAAAGGGGAACTATTGTAAGATTAAACATAAAACCACCGCCTAAAATAATTTTATCACGAAAAAGCTATTAACCAATAAAAATTTATAAAATCCTCTTATTTACATATCTATATTTATAAACTACAATTAAATTAATACATAAAAGAAATGAAAGAGGAGAGACAATGAAAAAATTAAAAAAACTTTTACTTGTGGGCCTAGCAGCTACGACTTTAGTTGCCTGTGGCAAGACAACAGAAAATAAGGCGCCAGAAGTAAAGGAACCAGAAAAAATAGTTTATTACACACCACTAACTCATGAAGAGAGAGATAACGAGGAACAAAAAAATAAAAAAATCTTTGCAGTTATGCTTGATAACCACGACGACGCAAGGCCTCAAGCACAAATCTCCAAGGCCGACATAATCTATGAGTACAGGGTTGAGGGTGAGTTTACAAGATACATGGCACTCTTCCAAAGTAATTTCCCAGAAAATGTGGGACCAGTTCGTTCTGCAAGACCTTACTTTGTCCAAGCTGCCAAGGAATACAATGCAATCTATGCCCACTGGGGTGGGTCAGAGGCAGGACTTGCTGAAGTAAGAAGTAGGAATGTTGTGGACCTTGATGGGATTGCACTTGAAGGGATTGTCTTCCACAGAAACAAGGACGTTGGAAAGCGTGCACCCCACAATGGCTATATTTCCCTTCCAGAACTTGAAAATTACCTTGTAGAAAAGGGAGTTGACGTAAATGACAACACTGCGTCCCTAAACTTTTACGACAAGGAAGCAGATATCGAAGGTCTTGATGTGGGAGAAATAACACTAAACTTCAACAAAAACTACAAGACAAACTTTATCTACGACGAAGCTACAGGAAAATACAAGTACATCCGTCAAGGTCAACCAGTTATTGACGAGGCAACAGGCCAAGAATTTTCTACAGATAATCTAGTAGTCCTCTTCCAAAAGGGAGTAGTTGCTGGACCTAAGGGAACTTTAAAAATGGCAAACATAGGTAGTGGCACAGGACTTCTCCTTCAAAAGGGAAAACTTGCCCCAATAACTTGGGAAAAAGAAAATGAAGATGCAAGGACAATCTTAAAGTATCCTGATGAAACTGAAGTTAAATTCTGCCCAGGCAGAACTTTCTTCTCCATAGTTGATGAAGAAAAGGATGCAGTCTACCAAATTCCAGAAACTGAAGGCCAAGAAGGTCAAGAAGGGGAAGGAAATAATACAGAAAATCAAGACCCAGGAAATGTTGAAAGTCAAAAATAAAATTAAAAAATCTTCTTTTGGGTAAAAAAGACATAGAGGTGATTTTATGATTAATATGACAAAAATCGACTATGTAATAAATATAACTGGCGCGTCTTACGACATTGTGAGAAAGGCACTTTTAGACAGCGACGGAGACGTTGATGTAGCAATCTCTTATATTAGAGAAGGCAAGTACGATGTAAACATTGACCCATCAAGGGTTTATGAAAATGAGGAAGAAAAAGAATCTGACCCCAAGGGAGAAAGAAAAACTGGAAGAGAATATGTTGACGATGTTATCAACTATCTTGACGAAATTCTTGAAGCCATAAAGGAAATCTGGAGAAAGGGAAATGCCAGCAGACTATTGGTGGAAAATAAGGGTGAAACTGTCCTATCACTTTCACTTACAACTTCTGCAATTGGTATGCTTCTAGCTTTACCAGCATCCCTACTTGGACTTTCTGCAGCCTATGTTTATGACTACTCCTTCAAGATCATCATGGACAATGGAGAAGTTATCGACGTCAAAGAATACCTAAAAGACAAAAGCAAATTTTTATAAAATTTATTAAAGTTAAGAGCCCCTCGGGGCTTTTTTCTTTAAGAAATGAGGAAAAAATGATAATTACAAGTAAAAATAACAATACATACAAATTTTTAAAGGGACTTTTGGAGAAAAAGCACAGACAAGAGCATAAGCTCTTCATGGTGGAGAAGCCTGTGGTCATAGAAGAGGCTGAGGGAATTGAAATTAAGTATCTTGCCCTAAGTGAGTCTGCCTACAGGTCAAATAAATTTGAAAATATTGTAAAAAACCTGGACCAAGACAAGATTTTTGTCTTTTCTGATCATATTTTCAAAAATCTCTGCGATGCAGTGACATCTCCTGGCATCATAGCCTACTATTCCTATCTTCATAGGGACTTTGACAGGACTTCAGGTAAATTTCTCTACCTTGACGACATAAGAGAGCCAGGCAATCTCGGGGGCATAATACGTTCTGCCGATGCCTTTGGACTTGACGGCCTTATAATTTCTCCTGAATCCTGCGACCTTTACAATCCTAAGACAGTAAGGTCCTCCATGTCCTCAATCTTTAGGCTGCCAATTTACTTTATGGCTCGAGAGGACTTGGTGGACCTAGACTTTAATATACTTGCGACGTCACTAGAAAACTCCACTTCAACAAGGGACTACGACTTCAAGGACAAGGACATAGTTGTAATTGGCAACGAAGCCAAAGGAGTTTCAGACTTTTTAATGTCTCATGCCAAGGGATTTTTAAATATCCCAATTTCTGACAAGGTTGACTCCCTTAATGCCAATGTTGCAGCATCAATTATAATTTACGAGATGATGAAATGACTTATGTATTAGTGGCAGAAAATTTTCCAGAAAAAGCTGCCGAAAAATTAAAGAAATATGGACAAGTGGTAAGGACCAAGGCAAACACAAGTGTCTTAAAGGGACTAGATACCCATCCAGACATTTTGGTCCATCCACTTCCTAATGGCGATTTTGTTGTTGACAGAGATAATTTTGACTATTATAAAGAGATTTTTAAGGACAAAAAAGTTCTTCCATCTCATTCATCTTTATCGGCAAAATACCCAAATGACATCCATTTAAATGCCTTTGCCTTTAAGAATATTTTCATCCACAACTTAAAGCACACCGACCAAGTCATCCTGGATTATTACAAAAGGGCAGGCTATCACCTTATTAATATTAAGCAGGGTTATGCAAAATGCTCCTGTCTTGTAACCGAGGACTTTGTCATCACAAGCGACGGAGGAATCTACGGGACCCTAAAGGACTTGATTCCAATTTATAAGATAGACCACGGGCAAATTAAACTCCAAAACTTTAACTATGGTTTTATTGGTGGAGCAAGTGGAGTCTTGGGCAAAAAAATATTCTTCACAGGAGATTTTTCTCATCACTCATCCCATGAAGAAATTTTAAAAATTATAAAGAAATATGATTATGAAATTGAAATTTTGTCCAAAGACCCCATAGAAGATTTTGGTTCTATTTATTTTATTTAGAACTTTTGTAAAAATGGAAAATATAAAAGATGGTATGTAGAAGGATCAGTTCCCTTCTTTAATACCATCTTTTATTTATAAACATATCCTATCTATTTATTTTTTTGTTAAGAATTTTTTTATATAAAAATTTATTGTCATAGACATAATCAAACATTAAAACCTGCTAACAAAAGTCAAGCATAACCTGAAATTAATTTCAGGTTATT
>CABQNX010000013.1 GCA_902465645.1 uncultured Peptoniphilus sp. | reverse complement strand
ATCCAAATATGTTATCTGAAACTGGAATGGACAAGGGTGGAGTTTTCACTGCGACCATAGTTGCTTCAATAATTGCAATGATCTTTATGGGATTTTTTGCAAACTTGCCCTTCGCACTTTCAGCAGGAATGGGACTCAATGCTTTCTTCACTTACACAGTTGTCCTAAGCATGGGTCACGACTGGTCCTACGCCTTAACGGCAGTATTCTTAGAAGGTATCGTCTTTATTGTGATGAGCTTCTTCAACATTCGTGAGGCTATATTTACTTCAATACCAATGTCACTTAAGAATGCAGTATCAGTTGGTATTGGACTTTTTATTACCCTAGTGGGACTTATCTCAGCAGGAGTTATTGTTGATAACGATGCAACTCTTATTGCTCTTGGAGATATTGCATCAAGACCATCCCTTGTTTTTATAGTATCACTTATGGTTATGGCACTTCTTACTGCAAAAAATGTCAAGGGAGCACTTTTATATGGTATTATAACGGGAACTGTACTTGCTCTTATCTTGGGAGTTAGTCACTTGCCTGGAGGAATGTTATTCTCACTTCCACCATCACTTAAGCCAGTTGCCTTTAAGCTTCACTGGGGAGACATCTTCACACTTGATATGTTCTCTGTAATGTTTACATTCTTATTCGTAGACTTATTTGACACAGTGGGAACTCTTACTGGAGTTGCAACTAAGGCAGACCTAATTGATGAAGATGGAAACCTACCAGGAGTTGGACGTGCACTTTTATCTGATGCCATTGGTACAGTTGTGGGTGCCCTACTAGGTACATCTACTGTTACAACTTTTGTTGAGTCTGCATCAGGTGTTGCTGACGGAGGAAGAACTGGACTTACAACTTTATCTTGTGCCTTCTTCTTCTTTATATCATTATTTTTATTCCCAATTTTTTCAATTGTGCCAGCACAAGCGACATCAGCTGCCCTTGTAATGGTAGGACTCTTTATGATTAGTCCAATTAATCAAATAAAATTAGATGACTACACAGAATCTGTCCCAGCCTTCTTGACAATGGTGACAATGCCCTTTGCTTATTCAATTGCAGAAGGTATTTCTGTGGGAATGATCTCTTATGTAATCTTAAAGGTGACAACAGGACGTGGAAAAGAAGTTTCACCTGTTATGTATTTATTGGCCCTTATCTTTACACTAAGATACCTAAGACCAATCTTACCCTTATAAGAAATAATAATTTTTTAGGACTTCAAAAATTTTTTGAGGTCCTATTTTTTATGAGTTAATAATGAATTTGTAAGTGACACTTTTTTATGACTTGAGAATAAATTTGTAATTGGCAATTTTTTATGACTTTATAATGATTTTGTAAGTGATAAATTTTTATGAGCTTATAATAAATTCACGAGTGACAATTTTTTATAAACTTGTAATTATTTGTGAAGTCATAAATTTTTGTGAAGTGTTATTTTCTTGTAAGGTCAGAATTATTTATAAAGTCTCATTTATTGAATTGTTGGGGCCCCTTTAGTATAATTGTAAGTATATTAAGGGGGCGTTTTTATGAAAAAAATGTTTTTATACATAGTAATGGCTCTTACTCTTTTTGTAAATGTTTTTGCTGCTGAAGACATCCAAGTTGTTCTAGAACAACCAGGTCTTTCACAGGCGAAGAGTGGAGACAGTCTAAAGTATAATTTAATTGTAAATTTGCCAAAAGACTACAAGGAGAAGTATTCATCTTTTTCTGTAACTCTTTTGTTTGACAAGGCACTTGATGTAAAGGGAACAAAATTAATTGATGAGAAGGAAGTGGCTGGCAAGCTTGACATTAGGGAAACTTCTATTAAGGGAAAGGACCAAAATATTGTCACTATCAATGCCAATGACCTTTCTGTAATCAAGGGAGACAGGTTAAATCTCGAAATCAACACTAGGGTGAAAAGTGATGTTGGTTCAAGTTCCAACTTAAAGAATTCCTTTGTTCTTTCTTATGTTGACAGGGAAGGGGACACTAAGAGTGACCAAAGAAATCTCGAGTCTTCAACAAAAACTCAAAATGGAGTTTTGACTATCAAGGACGTTTACGATGGATCAAGTGAGATTGAAGGTTCAACAGAAAAAAATGCTGATTTGAGACTTGCCATTGATAAAAAACTTGTGGCAACTACAAAGGCAGATGCCAAGGGTAACTTCAAATTTGAAGGACTAGACCTAAAAGAAGGGTCTTACCTAAGGATAGCTGCGACTACTAAAGACAAGGAAGCCAGCCTAGACTATATGGTAAAGGCCAAGGTGGAATCCAAAAAGTCAGCAGAGCTTGTTAATGAAAACAACGACGAGTTAGAAACTTACAGTACAATAAAAACTCTTGAGAAATTAACTGACTATGTGGACTTTGGAAAAAATCTTTCCACTGCCAAGGCAGGAATTCAAAATGAAAGAAGACTTCGTGCAGCAATTGCCTCAGCAGAATATATTGTTGTAAAAAGCGAAGTTTCAACTGATGAAATAAGTAAGTCTCTTGAAGAACTTCAAAAGTCCATAGAGCTTGTTAGACTACCATACATGGCAGGTATATCTGAGGATAAATTCGCTCCTAATGAAAAAATAACTAGGGCAGAGGCTGCTTCAGTTTTAAAGAGATTAATTGACGACAAGGCCAAGTCCAATGGAGAGACTAAATTTAGTGACCTTAAAGAAGGCCAATGGTTCTATGATAATATTGTCTTCATAGAAAAAGAGGGCCTAATCTCAGGTTATGAAGATGGAACTTTTAGACCAAAGGAGCCAATGACTAGGGCACAGTTTGCCAGCATGATGGCAAATTATTTGAAATTAAATGTGGGCAACAACCCAATTGATTTTAAAGATGTAAAAGAAGGTTATTGGGCAAGTGATGCCATAAATACCCTATCAAGTCATGGAATTATGGTTGGAAAATCGAAAAATGAGTTTAAGCCTAATGACAAGATTACAAGGGCAGAAGCTGCCACTATATTTAATAAGGTTTTAGATAGGAAGATCAACAAGTCTTTCTTGGATAAGTATTCAAAGAACCCATTTAAGGACCTAAAGAGGAACCACTGGGCTTATTATCAAGTTATAGAAATTACAGCAAAGTAAATAGAAAGGAAGAAATAATGTCAGATATTAAATTAAGATTTGCACCATCACCAACAGGTTACCTTCACATTGGAGGTTTGAGAACAGCTCTTTACAACTACCTATTTGCAAAGAAAAATGGCGGCAAATTTGTTTTGAGAATAGAAGATACAGACAGGACAAGATATGTTGAAGGTGCCATAGAAAATCTAATTGAATCCCTTGAATGGGCAGGCATATCTCATGACGAAGGCGTTGTTGTAAAGGATGGCAAGCTAACAGAAGTTGGCGATTGTGGACCTTACATCCAATCAGAAAGACTGGACATCTACAAAAAATATGTTGATCAACTAATTGAAGATGGCCACGCTTACTACTGCTTCTGTTCAAAGGAAAGATTAGATAATCTTAGGGAAGAACAAAGAATTAAGGGTAAGGTGCCAAAGTATGACGGACTTTGCCGTGGAATTCCTCTAGAAGAAGCTAAGAAGAGAGTTGCAGCTGGAGAAGATTATGTTGTTAGACTTAAACTTCCAAAGAACAAGGACATCACATTTAACGATGCAGTTCGTGGAAAAGTTACAATAAACACTGATGAAATAGACGACCAAGTCCTAATGAAGTCAGATGGTTTCCCAACTTACCACATGGCTGTAATTGTTGACGACCACCTAATGGGAATCACTCACATTGTAAGGGGAGAAGAATGGCTTCCATCAACCCCAAAGCACGTTTACCTTTACGAATGTCTTGGCTGGGAAGCACCAGAATTTGTTCACCTTCCAACAGTTTTAAATAAGGACAGGAAAAAACTTTCTAAGAGACAAGGAGATGTTTCTGTAGAAGACTTTAAGAAGAGGGGCTACCTTCCAGAAGGTATTGTAAATTACCTTGCACTTGTTGGCTGGTCACCTGAAGATGGCGAAGAAATTATGTCCCTAGATGAATTAGTGGAAAAATTCTCCTTTGATAGGGTAGGAAAATCTGGAGGAATCTTTGACACAGACAAGTTAAACTGGGTTAACTCTCACTACATGAAGTCCTATGACTTAGAAAAACTTGCTGAACTTGCTATCCCATTTGTAACTGAATCAGGACTACTAAACGAAGAAGAAATCAGGGATAACTTTGAATGGTATAAGATCTTAATTGACACAGTTAGAGAAGCTTGTGACAAGTTAGAAGATATTCCAGAACACATCAAGTTCTTATTTGGCGACATAGAAATCACAGAAGATGCCGCAAAAGAAGAACTTGCACAAGAACATGTGCCAGGACTTCTTGAATCCTTTATAAAAATTGTAAAATCCCACGATGAAATTGACATGGAAACTGCCAAGGGACTTATGAAGGAAGTGCAAAAGGACTCTGGAGTAAAGGGAAAGAAACTTTACATGCCAGTAAGAGCAGCAATCTCTGGAAATGTTCACGGACCAGAAATGCAAAATGTTCTTTACCTCTTAGGCAAGGATAAGCTAATAGAAAGAGCAGAAAAAATTAAAAATACACTTTAATAAAAAATTTAAGGCAAATAAAAAGAGGACTGATTTATTTTCAGTCCTCTAATTTTTTATAAACTTGTTAAAAATTTGAAATTATTTTAAAATTCCAAATTCATAGTCCCTGTCTCTGAAGTATTTTATAACTTCTGATAGGGAGTCAGCTGTCAGTTGTTTGTTTCTTGCGTCGTGGGCAAGGACAACGGCAATTTTTGTGTTCTTGTTTTTGTTTAAGCTCCTGTCAAGATATTCGATTTGACCTGCAGTCGTTGTTGGTCTAACAGATTTTTTCTCTGCATCGCCAACTAGGCAGTTCCAGTCAATCCAATTTATGTCTCTTGATTCTAAGAAAGAGTTTGATGCAGGAGTATTCTTCCAAGACATCTCGCCACCTGGATACCTAAAGACCTTGGAATGGAAGGCATCTCCTAAAATATTTTGAAGTCTTTCGTTGGTCTTTTCAATTTCTCCATAAACTCTTTCTGGACTTACAACTCTTCCTGGATAGATATAGTCGTAGTCGTGAGAGAAGGAGTGAGTTGCAATGGCATTGCCATTTGCAAGAATTTCTCTAACACGTCCTGCAGTTTTATCTCCAATAGACTTACCAACTAAGAAGAAGGTTGCACGAGCATCTTCTCTCTTTAAGGTATCCAAAATTTGTGGAGTTATTTCATTGTTTGGTCCATCATCAAAGGTTAAAAATACAATTTTCTTTTCACCCTTGTAGTTTTGGTGGACAGTGTAGTCACGAATTTTTTTGGCGTCATAGGCATACTTGTCAACCTTTTTTAAGTGGTTGGATCCCTTGACAATAAATTCATCTTCCATTTTACTTATTTTATCCAAGGCCACATTTGAAATGTATTCTTTTTCATAAAAGATTTGCCTTGGTCTGTCCTTATAAATTTCATTTGTGTAGTACCACATAAGGGCAGGTGAAACTTCTTTATTTTTTGAATTTTTAATTCCAGAAAAAATCTTTGAGAAAATAAGTATAAGTATAATTGCAAAAATTGAAATTGAAATAATTTGCCTAATTCTCTTTTTTCTCCTGGCCTTTTGTCGTCTTAATCTTTTTCTTCTTTCATAACTTGTTTGGGTCATAAAAAAACCTCCCATTGATAAATATACATCAGTGGGAGGTAAGAAGCAATTACAAAAGAATTACAATTACTTTATTGAGTTATAGATTAGGTATAGGATTTCTTCAAGGGTCATTTCCTTGTCTGGGTCTATGCCCTCATCAATATATCCAAAGCCTTTTGCGATAATATAATATCCTTCATAGTCGCCTAAAGATTTTTGATTTTTAAATAAATCTTCCTTAAAGATCCCCTTAGCTTTTGTAAATCTTTCAAGATTATTTTTTGTCACAAGGGTCTTAACCACATCTTTTTCAGGAATATTTTTATCCTTTAATTTTTCAAGGTCTAGGCCAAAAGAATCCATGTAGGAAGAGTTCATTCCACTTGACCCATTTAAGAGCTTGACAAAGTCTTGGTAAGTTATTTTGTCCGAAAGATTTCTTCCAATTAAACCAATTTCCATATCTTTTAAGAAGAGGATGGCATCCTTATTCCTTGCCTTATCAAGGTCAGGATAGGAGATTTGTTCCTTGAAGTTAATTATCTCGCCACTGTAGTCTCTTAAGATTTTATCTTGGCCAATGACTGGGTCAAAGTCTTTGATGTTTCCGTAGAAAAGATTAGGTCCCTTGTCAGTGATTACATATTTTAAACCAAAGTTTTTAGAAGATAAGAAAATCTTGTTGGCTTCTTCTTGAGTCAAGTTATTGTCACTAGCTTTTGAAAAATCCACTTTCGTAAAAGTTCTTTCATAAGATGAAATTTTTTTATCTTGGTCTACAAAAATTTTAACACCTTCTTTTAGAACAGGGAGTTTATTTACATATCTTGGTATAGTAACAGAAGTTCCCATCTTAGATGAGTCTATAGAAACTTTATCTAAGTTAAGCTCAGACTTATCTCCATACTTTTCTAGGAAGTCTAGGGCAAGTTTTTTTGCGTCTTCTTCTTTTACTTTATTATTGTAAACTTTTCTGTCAGTCCAAAGGTCTAGGGAAACAAGATTTAAGTTCTTGGCATTAAGCGTGATATGACCATAATTTTTATCTTTTTCTAGATTAATATTGTAGTAATAATTTTCCTTGTCAGAGTTCAGGGAGATTGAATTAACTTGGTAACCATCGCCAGCAAGATCATAGGCTCTTTTTTTGGCCTGGGACTTTTTCTTTAAGTCCTTGAGGCCATCGATTTTTTTAACTTCCACCTCAGTTAGGCCTGCGGCATCGGCTGCTTTTTCCATATTATAGGGCATAAATCCCAAATTATTATTTTTTACAAGCTTTCCATCTTTTGCATCAATATCAAAAATTTCTGAATGGTAAACTTTAGACACAGACTTGCCGCCATTAGAAATCTTGTAGGAAAGTCTAAGTGGAAATTTTTCTGCAAATATTTTTTCTGCATCCTCTTGGCTTATCTTGACCTTGTCTGTAAAGTCCTTATCACTTAAGAAGGATGTGGCAGGTCCAAAGTCGGAGTTGATTCCCATATCTCTTATTTCCTTAGATCTTAGGGAAATATTTACATAAAGTGAATCTGATGGAAGAGGTATTCCATCTATTAGTCTTTCATAGTATAAATTTAATTCTTTTCCATCATCTAGGAGAGAGAAATCCTTTAATTTATATTTTTTGTCAAAGTCTGGAATAAGTTTTGCCAGCCTTTCTTCTACAATTTTTTGCGCCTGGTATTTTGAAATTTTTTCAGAATTTTTACTTTCACCTTGATCCTTATTCCACTTTGAATAGGAGTAGAAGTCACCATCACTTGTGTAGGCAACTTGTAAATTTCCTAAGTTTTCATCAGACCATTGGTAGGAGTCAATGGTTTTGTTTTTCGCTTTTTTATTCAAATAAGCAGACCCTGTGTCAGAATTTATTGGGTCTTTAATCAAATTAAAATCTTCATAGGCTTCTGTGATATTAAATACTTCTTTAATTTCTTCAACTTTTTCCTTTTCTTTCTTACTTATGTCAACTGACACTGCCTCGTCTGTTGGATTGTAGTTAGCCTTTTCTACTGAAGCTACAACTGGACCCACAAGTAGGGCTAGGGAGAGGGCATAAATTATTTTCTTTTTCATAATTATCTCCTTTATAAACCATTAAAGTATTTATGTAAAAAAAGAAGAGGCCTCTGCCTCTTCAAATTTAAGCTTTAGATTAAGCTTCCGCTTCTTCTTTCTTATCTTCATTAAGAGCAGCTACAAGCATATTAGGATCTATACCATGAACCATTGCAGCTTCTTCAAGAGTTTCCATTTGAGAAGATGGGCACATGATGCATCCCATTCCAAAACTCATTAGGGTACCAATTGATTCAGGTTTTTCTGAAAGAATTTGTCCGATTAACATATCTTTTTTAATTTCCATCTATTAACACCTCCCTAATTTATATACCCAAAATTATTTATATTTAAAAGATGAGTACTTAACAAAATGGTCCTTACTTTTTGCTCCCATGCTGATTTCAAATTCGCCTGTGGAGTCAAAGCCCTTTGATGTTAAAGTTTTTGCAACTTCAAATTCTTTTTCATAAGGGAAGACTTCAGACTTATCTCCTTGATCAATCTTTATATAAGGAGTGTAAGTTAGCTTGCCGTTATACTTAGCAGAAGTTGGTAGGACTTCAACAATATTTTCTGACTTAACATAAGTTGACTCTCCACTTAGCTTACCTTCTTCAGCTGTTGCAAGGACTTCGTTTTTAATATTAGCAAGAAATTTGGAAATGTCAAGAAGAGGGTTCTTCAAGATGTCCAGTTCTTTTTCTTCGTAGTCAGTTGCATAGTCAACAATTTTTACATCTACTTGGTTATTTACAAGAGAACGACCAGGTATTGCCTTTGAATCAATTAAAACAGAATTATTTTTTTCGTCAAAGTTAACATCGAAACCAATTGTCTTGCCAAGTTGTCTCAATTGGAAATAATTGTAGCCGTCAATTGTATAGACCTTGAAGGAATGTCTAACTCCATTTACAAAAACTCTGTGGTTTGATTTTTTTACTTCGCTCTTACTGTCCTTTAGGGGAGCTAAATCTTCTTCAGTCTTTTTGTAATCTGACTTGCTGTTAATCATAACAGCTTCTCTGTCGCTGTCGTAAGATACACTGAACTCAGAATCAAGTCCATCTAAGAGAGCTGCAATGTCTCTTAGCTTGAAGTAGTTGTTGTCTTCAATGTTGTAACCCTTAACGCCAGTGTCTTTCCCATCAACATAAACGCTTTGGCTAGAAACTTTTGCTCCAGCAAAAACATTTGTAATTAAAACAAGGGACGTAAGTCCAATAGAAATTATTTTTTTCATAACATGACCTCCTAGGTCTATTGTATTTTAAAAGATTGCCCTCGACAAGCCTAAATATTTAACCTATAATTTAATGAGGTGATTTTATGAGTAACTTACTTATGGGTTTTAATATTGTATCGCCCGTATTTATAGTTTTGCTACTGGGATACTTTGCAAAACAAAAAGGATACATAGACGACAACTTTGTAGACAGGGGAACCTGGCTTGTTTTTTATATGGCCTTGCCCTTTAAATTATTTTATGACATAAAGAATGCTAGGATTGAGTCCCTCCATCCAAAATATGTTGCCTACATACTCTTGGGGATAATATTTGTAATTTTTCTTGCTCTCGTAATTGGTAAATCCTTTAGGATTAAAGACAGGAAAAAATTATCTGCTTTTATTCACTGTGCTTACAGGTCAAACTTTGTTTATGTTGGATTTCCAATTTTAGACATTATTTACAATGGAGCTCCATCAATGGAACACATGATAGTAATAATTGCTTTTGGACTTACCCTTTATAATATTTCTGCAATTATCCTCCTGACCTACTATTCTGAGTCAGAAGACAAGTCAATTTCTATTTCCAATATACTTTTAAAGATTATTAAGAACCCAATGATTGCTGGTGTAGTCTTTGGCGCAATTTTTAATTTTTTACACATTCCAGTCTATCAAGGAATAGACAAGGCAATAGAAATGGTGGCGAAGATTTCCACACCTATGTCATTGATCCTAATTGGTGCCAGTCTAAACTTTGAGTCATCAAAGAGCGACTTCAAGCTTATGTTTACATCAGCTTTTATAAAAACAGTTCTAGCTCCTCTTATTCTAATTCCAATTGGAGTGAAACTTGGATTTACTAATATGGAACTAGGCATTGCCTATGTATTTTGGGCAACACCATGTGCAGCCAACTGTTTTATCTTTACAAAGCAGATGAATTCTGACTACGAGTTTGCATCAAAGGTAATAACCTTGAGCTTTATTATGAGTATTATTACCTATCCTTTGGGCATATCACTCATGAACTATTTTAATTTGTTGCACTAAGAATTTTTAAGTGCTATAATCAAGCTACAAAATATAAATAATACCTTATTGAGAGTGGTGGAGTGAATGGGCACTGTGAAACCCGGCAACCTAGTTGGTGCTAAATCCCACAGATTTTTATCTGGAAGATGAGGTTTAATGGTCCTCACTTTTTGCGTGGGGATTTTTTTATGGATTAAGATTTAAAAGACTTTAAAAATTTGACTAAATAAAAAAGATTCATACATTAAATCAAGGTATTTAAAATGGAGGAAAGAATAAAATGAAAAAATGGCAATTTAGTTCAGAGTCCGTAACAGAAGGACATCCTGACAAAGTTTGCGACCAAATATCTGATGCCATCTTAGATAAGATTTTGGCAGAAGATAAAAATGCAAGAGTAGCCTGTGAAACTATGGCATCCACAGGCATGATAGTTATAACTGGAGAAATCTCAACAGAAACTTATGTAGATTTTGAAAAAACTGCAAGAGAAGTCCTAGAAGATATTGGATATAACAGGGCCAAATTTGGCTTTGATGGAAACACTTGTGCAGTACTATCTGCAATCAAGGAACAATCCTCTGACATAGCAATGGGTGTTGACAGGTTTAAGGAAGAAGGAGTAGATGAACTTGACTCCTTTGGAGCAGGAGACCAAGGAATTATGTTTGGATTTGCCTGCAACGAAACAGAAGAGCTAATGCCACTTCCAATTTCTCTTGCCCACAAGTTATCAAGAAGATTAACTGAAGTGAGAAAAAATGGTACACTTGACTATCTAAGACCAGATGGCAAGACTCAAGTTACAGTTGAATATGAAGAAGATAAACCAGTAAGACTTAAAAATGTTGTAGTTTCATCTCAACATGCTCCAGAAATTTCTATGGAACAAATTAGGGAAGATATAATAAGAGAAGTCGTAGAAAAGGTTGTTCCAAAAGAATTTATAGACAAGGACACAGAATTTTTCATCAACCCAACTGGCAGATTTGTTATTGGTGGACCAATGGCCGATGCGGGACTTACTGGTAGAAAAATAATAGTTGATACCTACGGCGGCTTTGGAAGACACGGCGGTGGAGCTTTCTCAGGTAAAGATCCAACAAAGGTTGACAGATCAGGTGCCTACTATGCAAGATATATTGCAAAAAACCTAGTGGCAGCAGGACTAGCAGAAAAAGTTGAAATTGGACTTGCCTATGCAATTGGTATTGCAAGACCAACTTCAGTTTATGTAGAAACTTTTGGCACTGGAAAATTATCTGAAGAAGAAATCGAAAAGATTATTATGGAAAACTTCGACATGAGACCAGCTGCAATAATTCGTGACCTCGATCTTTTGAGACCAATTTACAGACAAACTGCATCCTATGGTCACTTTGGTAGAAATGACCTAGACCTTCCTTGGGAGAAGACTGACAGGGTAGAAGACCTTAAGAAGTACCTCAAATAAGACTGTGTTAAAAATTAAATTTAGGGTAAGATAAGAATAGCGGTTAAAAAAGACTAACTTAGTATGCTATAATTGAAGAGTAAATTTATTTTTAGAGTCGAGAAGAGGATGGTTATGAAGAAAACTTTTAATTATTTTAGAGCAAACCCATGTGGAAATATAACAGGATTTGTTGTAGCTCCTGTATATCCAGGATATAGAAAAGCTTACACAGATTGTATAATGGAACAAATAGATAAGGATGTAGAGCAAGTTGGATTTATTTCTCCTGCCTACGAAGGTGCACCACTTAGGATGGACATGATGGGTGGAGAATTTTGTGCCAACGCAACAAGAGCTTACGGACTTTACTCTGCAGGCTTCTATGACACTGATGGACTTGTTGATATAGAAGTCTATGTAAGTGGCCACGAAGGAACTACTGATGTAATTGCAGACGTTAAAAATCAAAAGGCTTATGTAGCCTTAGATGCACCTATTGGCAGAGAAAAGCTAACAATAGATGGAAAGGACTGTACTCTTATTAAACTTCCTGGCATTAGCCACCTAGTTGTTGAAGCAGAAGAAGATAAGGAATTTGTAGACAAGGCTCTTGAAGTTCTTAAAAAAGATCACAAGGACGAAGCCTATGGAGTTCTTTTCTTTAATAAGGAAAAACTAGAAATGATTCCTTACGTTTATGTAGAAGGTTCTGAGACTTTATTTAGAGAAGGTTCTTGCGGATCAGGAACTGTTGCTGTAGTAAACTATCTTGAAGATGACATTGCAAAGCTTGATGAAGATTACAAGATTTCTATTAAGAACCCAGCAGGAGAACTTGAAGTTTTTGTTTATGAATTTGAAGACGGCAAGAAATTTTGTGTAGGTGGCAAGGTTGAACTTTCTGAAGTGGAAAAGAAATCTATAGAAATTCCACAAGACGTTGCCCTAGCAGTTATTGCTGAGCACGACAAGATTGTGGAAGAACACAAGAAAAAAATGGCTGAAGAAGAAGCTGAAAAACCAGTTGATGAAAGTGACTTAACTGATGAAGAGCTTAAAATAATGAGAGAAAAATTTGGATTTGATTAATCCTTAAGAGGAGGGGGAGACCCCTCTTTTTTTATGTAAACTTTTAACAAAAATTCAAAATAATTTTGGATTTGAAAATAAAAAGAAGTTTGAAATTAAGATGAAGTTAATAAAAATTTGAAAACAATTAAAAGTTTATGTGTATAATGTAAGAAGGTGATTAGAATGATAAATGTTGTTGGACTTGGGTCCACTTCTTCAAGAGACCTTACCCTTGAAGCAGTAAAAATTATGAAAAATGGAAATAAAAATTTTTTGAGGACTGACAGGCATGAAGCCCTTTCTTTTTTTGAAGAAAACAAAATAGAATATGAGTCCTTTGACTACTTGTATGATGAGATGGAAAGCTTCGATGAAGTTTATAATAAAATCCTAGAAATATTGTTAGAAGAAGCTAAGGATAAGGACATAAATTATTTCGTGCCAGGAACTCCCTTAGTTGCAGAAAAAACTGTTAGGCTCCTAATAGATGAAGAGGCTGATATAAATATTGTAAATGGGATTTCTTTTATTGAACCAGTTCTTGCTGGAGTGGGAAGAGACGCCGTTGATGGACTCTTATTTTTAGATTCAGATGCCAATAAGTTTGACTTCGACACAAGACGAGATACCCTAATAACACAAGTCTACAACAAGAGAATTGCATCAGACCTTTCCCTTCTCCTTCAAGAAGTTTACAAGGAAGAAGAAATGGCCTATGTAATAACAAATGCTGGACTTGACGACGAGATTGTGAGGAAGGTTGAAATTTATAAACTTCCAAGGATTGATGACTACAACCACCAATCTTGCATTTACATTCCAAGGACAAGTGGCAAAAATCTTCCAATGATTATGGATAGGCTTGAAGATATTCTGGAAACAGAAGATATTTACCTAGATGATGAAAGTTTTGAAAAGATAAAAAAAATTTTAATAGAAAAATCAGGAGAACTTTCTATGGACTTCGAAAGTGAGAAAGACATCCTAACCTCATCTATCTTATTACTTTTATTAAGAGACAGGGAAGGCCTAGTGGATTTACGTGAAATTTATGATGAAATATACAAAAAATTGGATAAAATAGCGATTTTTTTAAAATAATTGTAGAAAATAAAGTTAACTTAGGTTATAATTGTAACAGTCTTAGGAAAAGAGCCCTTTATGTCTTGATAAATTAAAGATTTTTAGGGTCTTAAACTAGGAAAAAGATTAAAGAAAATTCTTCAAGGAGGATATAAAATGAACAAATCAGAATTAGTAGCAAGCATTGCTGAAAAATCAGGTCTTACTAAAAAAGACGCTGAACAAGCTTTAAACGGATTTATCTCTTCAGTTCAAGAAGCTCTTGCTGACGGAGAAAAAGTTCAATTAGTTGGATTTGGAACTTTCGAAGTTAGACAAAGAAAAGCTAGAGAAGGAAGAAACCCTAGAAATCCAGAAGAAGTTATTAAGATTCCTGCATCTAAAGCTCCAGTTTTCAGATCAGGTAAAGCTCTTAAAGAAGCTGTTAATAAGTAAGAAAAGAGAAGGCAAGGCCTTCTTTTTTTATGTCCAAATTTTCCATGAGTATTGATATTTTCTTCTATATTTGATATATTCTTATTTGGAGAGGATTATGAGATTAGATAAATTTTTAAAGAATTCAAGACTTATAAAAAGAAGAACTGTAGCTAAAGAAGCCTGCGAAAAGGGCCTTGTTGAAATCAACGACAAGGTAGCCAAGCCATCAGACTCTGTTAACATTGACGATGTTATTTCACTACAACTTGGTGAAAGGAAGATTAGGGTCAAGGTTAAGGACATTTCTGATGTAAATTCTAAGAAGGATGCAGAAACTCTTTACGACAGGATAGATTAGATCGAGATTAATCCAATTGGAAATTAAGAGGAGTTACTTATGAAGGTAAAAAGAAGAAGATTTCCCTTGGCTCTTGCCCTTATTATCCTAGGTTCAGTAATCCTGGGATCAATAAAAATTGGCAAGTCGATTTCTCTTAGGAATCAAAAACTTGAGATTATCTCTGCCAACAATCAGGAAATTTCTAATTTAAAACTTGAAATAGATAATTTAAATTCTGAACTGGAAAATTCTTCCTCAACTGATTTTATTGAAAAAGTTGCGAGAGAAGATTTAGGCATGGTTAAACCGAGAGAAGTTATCTATGTTGACAAAAATAAAGATAAAGATAAAGATAAGATTAATAATTCTGAAAAGGATATTTAAAATAAAATTTAGGAGGAAGTTATGGATTTATCGCCAGGCGATATTGTTGAAGGTGTAGTAACTAAGGTTGCCAAGTTTGGAGCCTTTGTTGATTTAGAAGATGGCAAAAGTGGTCTAGTACATATTTCTGAAATTGCAGATACTTTTGTAAAGGACATCAATAATCACATTGCTGAAGGTGACGAAGTTAAGGTTAAGGTCTTAAGCATTGATGAGAAGGGAAAGATTGCCCTATCTATAAAGGATGCAGTTGAAAAAAAGGAAGAACCAAAGGATGAAAAAGTCGATCAAAAGTTTGAAGACCTTTTGAGCAAATTCCTTAAGGAAAGCAATACTAAGCTTGACGAAGCCAGAGCAAGATACAATCAAAAGACAAAGAAGAAAAATTCTAGAAATTAGTAGTGGTGACTATCTTTTGATAGTTTGCCACTTTTTTTATTTTAATTATGGATAAGATATTTTATGAAAATTTAAAAAAACTAAATATTATAAAAAAGTCTGACAAGCTAAGTCTTGGCGTATCTGGAGGGGCAGACTCTATGTATCTTCTTTATAATCTAATGGATATAAAGGATGACTGGGACCTTGATATTATTGTCTGTCACCTAAACCATGGGATAAGGGAGACTGCCAAAAGAGACGAAGACTTTGTAAAGAAAGTTTGTCAAGATTATGGTATCAAATGCATTACTAAGACTGTGAACATGGATGAATTCGCAAAGAAAGAAAAAATTTCATCAGAAGAGGCTGGAAGGATTTTAAGATATAAATTCTTTAGGGAGAACTCTAAGGGGAGAAAAATTTTAACAGCCCACAATGCCAATGATAGGGTAGAGACAGTCCTTTTTAATATCATGAGGGGGACAGGTCTAAAGGGCCTTGCTGGAATTTCTGAGGTCAATGAAGATGTCTTTAGGCCTCTTATAAATATTAGGAGGGAAGAAATAGAAGATTACCTCCACAAGAATAAGCTCCCTTATTTTGATGATGAGACGAACTTTGAAGAGATTTATACGAGAAATAAAATTAGGCTGGGACTTATTCCTGAACTTAAAAAAATTAATCCAGACATAATAAATTCTATACTTAGACTTTCTGAGAATGCAGAAGAAGCCAATGGACTTATAGAAGAACTTGTAAAAGAAAACTACGACAAGTGCCTGGGTCACAATTTTTTAATTCCCTCTGAAATTATAAAGGTCAAAAAATTTATAGGTCAAGAGATAATAAAAAGATACTTAGAAGATAATTTTTATAAAGAAAATATTTTAAATAGGTCTAACATCCTTGCCATTTATGACTTGTGTCTTGGCCAGTCGGGAAGGCAGGTTGACCTTGGAAAGAATATTTATGCGAGAAGGTCTTATGACACAGTCTATATTGAAAGGCTCGAAGAGAAAAAAGAAAAAACAAGTAAGGACTTAAAGCTTGGGATAAATTCAACAGATTTTGGAGAAATTTTTATAAGAAAAGATGGAGAAGAAAGTCATGCCAATTCCTTTATAAAAGTAATAGACTATGATAAAATAAGGGGTAGTCTTCACATAAGGAAGAGAGCCCCAGGAGATAGATTTAAAGCTCTTGGGATGAAGAATAATAAAAAGCTAAAAGACTATTTTATTGATAGAAAAGTTGACAGACTTTTAAGAGATGAGATAGGCCTTGTGTGTGATGATGAAAAAATTATCTATGTGGTTGGGATGGATATCTCAGAAGATGTTAAAATAGATAAAAATACAAAGAACAAGCTCGTTTTGGAGGTTAAAAATGTCAGAAATTAAAGAGGTTCTTTATTCTGAAGAAGAAATCAAGGAAAAAGTTAAAGAACTTGGAGAGAGAATAAGAGAGGACTACAAGGACAAAAACTTATTACTTCTTGGAATCCTAAAGGGTTGTGTTCCCTTTATGGCAGATATTATGAGAAGCATTGATTTAGATCTTGAGTACGACTTTATGGATGTTTCCAGCTATCAAGGGACAAGGTCTATGGGTGAGGTTAGGATCCTAAAGGATATTTCAACTAATATTGTTGATAAGGATATTCTAATTGTTGAAGATATAATCGACACGGGTGTGACACTTTCTTATTTGACTAAACTTTTAAGATCAAGAGGAGCAAAGTCCGTTGAAATCGTGACTATGCTTTCTAAACCATCTAGGAGAAAGGTGGACTTGGCTGTAAAATATAATGGATATGAAATTGATGACCACTTTGTAATTGGTTATGGAATGGACTATAACGAGAGATTCAGAGGACTTCCTTACATTGGAATATTAGATGAATCTGTCTATTCTAATAGTGAGGAGTGATATTATTGAATAAGAAATTTGGAGGAGCGGGATTTTATATTGTCCTAATCCTTGTCTTAATATTATCAATTAGGTTTTTTGGGCCACCAGCAAATGTTGTGGAAGAAAAATCCTTTACTGAATTTGTAACAGAACTTGATAAGGACAATGTAAAGTCCGTTAGCTTGCAAAATGGAATCGACTCCATTGCCAGCGTAAAATTAAAAAATGACGACACTTTTAGAACTGTGATTCCACAAGAAGCTTCAGATACTTTTTATAAGGACTACCTAAAGGAAAAGGCTGATGCAGGAACTATTGATGTAGTTTCAAGTCCAACTAAGCAAACTTCTTTCTTAGTTGAGTGGATTCCAACTCTACTTATGTTTGCCTTTATTGTTTTCTTCTGGTACAGGATGATGCAACAAGCTGGTGGCGGAGGAAAGATGAATTCCTTTGGCAAGAGCAAGGCAAAACTAATTAACAAGGAAGACAGTAAAAACCTTGTTAGCTTTAAGGATGTTGCAGGTCTTGAGGAAGAAAAAGAAGAACTTGCAGAAATTGTTGATTTCCTAAAAAATCCTAAGAAATTTATCAATATGGGAGCCAGAATCCCTAAGGGAGTCCTACTAGTAGGTCCTCCAGGAACTGGTAAGACTTATCTTTCAAAGGCTGTTGCTGGTGAAGCAGGAGTTCCTTTCTTTATAATGAGTGGATCAGACTTTGTTGAAATGTTTGTTGGTGTTGGTGCATCAAGGGTAAGAGACCTTTTTGAATCTGCAAAGAAAAATGCACCTTGTATTATTTTCATTGACGAAATTGACGCAGTGGGAAGAAAAAGAGGGGCAGGTCTTGGAGGTGGCCACGACGAGAGAGAGCAAACTCTTAACCAACTTCTAGTTGAAATGGATGGTTTTGGAACTAACGAAGGCGTAATCGTTATGGCTGCAACAAACAGGGCAGACATACTTGACCCAGCTATCCTAAGACCAGGAAGATTTGACAGGACAGTTTATGTTGGCAAACCAGACGTTCGTGCAAGAAAGGCAATCCTTGGAATTCACTCCAGGGGCAAGAAGCTTGCTGATGATGTAAACCTTGAAGTAATTGCAAAGAGAACTCCAGGTTTTACTCCAGCAGACCTTGAAAACTTAATGAACGAGTCAGCCTTACTTGCTGCAAGACGTGGCGAAACTGCAATATCTATGGAAGATATTGACGAAGCATCAATAAAGGTTCAAGCAGGTCCTGCAAAGAAGTCTCGTGTTGTTTCAGAAAAGGAAAGAAAGCTAACAGCAGTTCACGAATCTGGACACGCAATTGTATCAAGACTTCTTCCTGAAGAAGACCCTGTTCACATGATTACAATTATACCTAGGGGAATGGCTGGTGGATTTACTGCCTACCTTCCTGAAGATGAAATATCTTTTATGACTAAGAAGAAGATGGAAGCTTCCATTGTTTCACTTCTTGGTGGAAGAGTTGCCGAGTCCCTAGTCCTTGATGACATATCAACTGGTGCCTCAAATGATATTGAAAGAGCAACAAAGATTGCCCGTGCCATGGTAACCCACTATGGAATGAGTGAAAAGCTTGGGACAATAAATTACGACTCATCAGAAAATGAAGTCTTCATAGGAAGAGACCTAGGACGTTCAAGAGACTACTCAGAAAGAACTGCTGCAGAAATAGATGATGAGGTTACAAGAATTATCAACGAAGCTTACTCTAAGTGTAAAAAACTTTTAAGTGAAAACTTAGACAAGTTACTTGCCCTTTCCGATGCTCTTTTAGAAAAGGAAACAATTTATTCTAAGGACTTCGAAAAGATTTTTAACGGCGAAAAGCTTGATGAAGAATCCATTGATCTTGAAGACACAATAAATGAAGATGACTTGTCTGAAGAAGCAAAAGAGCTTATTCATAAAAAGGATAAGAAGGAAGCAGAAGACAATGAAGATTCAGAAGAAGATAAAAATAATTTATAAAGTCAAAAATAAAAAAGCTCCGAGAGGGGCTTTTTATTTTGTAATTTTTTAGAACTATTAGAAGATTGAAAATTAATTTTGCTTATTTTTTTTGAGGTTGTAAGCCATTTAAAACTTATAGATGATATCAAATTTGAATTACCTTATCAGAGAACTGACTAGAAAAAGTAAGTAAATTCTTAACTTATTTAAGTTGTCGAGGATTTAGATTGAAATTTTAAAAGCTTAAATTTCAGTGAGGATGTAAGGATTGATTGAAGGAGCAAAATTTTATTTTTGAATTTAGTTTTAAAGCTTTAATTACTTATCAAGGATTAAACTTATTAAGTTAATTGCTCTTAATGTGGATCGAATTATAGAAGAAATAAGAATTAAAAAATAGACTACTAGCGAACAAATAAAAAGAAAGAGATAATTACAATAACCTATAAAATTAAAATCAAATTTTAGCATTAAACACATAAGGACTTATAAAAAAATATAAAGACCTTTAAATTTGAAAAAAATAAATAAAAGAAGACAATAAAAAAACTGGAGCTTAACTCCAGTTTCTTTAATCTTCATTATTAACAATTGATTTAGAAGTCTTCTTCTTGCTACTTGAATTGTTGTTATTGTCTGATGACTTCTTGCTCTTCTTGTTATTATTGTTGTTGTTGTTGTCGTTATTATTCTTAGTTACTTTTTTCTTCTTTGTATATGACTTGTAGAAGCCATACTTGTTAGTGTAGTGTGGTTTAGTTCCCTCAGCAAAGATTTCTCTTCTACCACTAGAATACTTAGTATAAATTCCTTCAGGTTCTTCAAACTCTTTTCTATCAAGATCTTGGTGAATTGACTTCATGATTTGCTTCCATAGGTAAGCTGATTGAGTTGATCCAAAGGCAAGCTTTTGGTTCTTGTCATTACCAATCCAAACGGAGCAAGTGTAGTAAGGAGTGTAGCCAATAAACCAAACGTCCTTCCTGCCATTATGCTCGTCAGTTGATGTACCAGTCTTACCAGCAACTTCTTGACCAGGGAAGGATGCATTTCTACCAGTACCACGTCTAACAACATCCTTTAACATGTCTGTCAAGATGTAGGCATTTTGTGGACTTGTAACTTCCTTTTCCTTAGGGTCAACTTGGTAAATAACTTCACCAGTGTTTGATTCGATTTTTGTAATTACATATGGGTTTGCATACTTTCCTCCATTGGAAATTGCAGTGAAGGCGCCAGCCATTTCAAAGGGACTAATACCATAGCTCATGCCGCCAAGAGTAAGTGGAGCATAGTCCATGTCATTCCATGTTGGGTTGTCGTCCTTTTCAACAATTGTAGAAATTCCAATTGATTTTAAAGTTTCCACCATCTTGTTTATTGACTCTTCGTCGTTGTAGGCCTTAGAGTAAGTTGAGTTTCTGTTGACTTTTGCATCCTTGTCAGCAGAGATGTCTCTTGCAACTTGGTAGGCACCAACGTTTGATGATTGACGAAGAAGGTTTCTTATAGTTGTCCAACCTTGGTAGTAGTTACCAGCATTTCTAGGTGAGTGGCCAAATAATCTTTCTGGCATCTTTTGGTCTAGGTAAACATCGCCTGCAGTGGCACCGTTATTTAAGGCTGTAAGGTAAACTGAAATTGGTTTAATTGATGAACCAGGTTGTCTTGGTACAAGTGCCCTATTTAAAAGTCTACCGCCACTTACATTTCTACCACCAACAAGGGCCTTAACTTCGTGAGTTTTTTGGTCGATTATGACAGAGGCAACTTGTGGTTGAATGATTCCATTCTTATCAGTAAAGCCACCATAGTAGTATCTAGGGTTAGAAACAACTTCTTCAAGAGTCCTTTGCATATTTATATCCATTGGAGTATAAATCTTAAGTCCTCCGTTAAAGAGTTTGTTTGTGGCTTCTTCTTGTGAGTAGCCTGACTCTGTCAAGATTTTTATGGCATTCTTTTGAACTACGTCTGTGTAGAAGGAAGAGATTCCACTTTCCTTACGAGAGCCAATATTGATTTCAATTTTTTCGTTTAGGGCCCTGTCGTAATCTTCTTGATTAATTAGTCCTTGGTTAAGCATTCTCTTTAGAACAAGTCTTTGTCTTTCTTGAGAAGTTTCATTAAATACTGCCTTAACAGGAACTATCATGTCATTTTGAATTTGAATTAAATCAAAGTTGTCGATTTGACCAAGTTCATTTAAGTTCTTGGCAATTTCTATAATTCTGTCAGAGTTTGGCTCTGAGTTTTCATTTTTTGGTAGAAGAACAATTTCAATATTGCCCAAGTCGTCTGATTCACTTATCTCTTGAGTGTTGTAGGGAGTGTACTTTTCTGGAAGGTTTGTTACACCTGCTATAAGGGCACACTCAGCAAGGTCAAGTTCTGATACGTCTTTGTTAAAGAAAGTCTTGGCTGCAGCTTGGACCCCAACAGTTCCCTTAGAGAAGCCTGCAGAGTTTAAGTAAGCTTCGAGAATTTGTTCCTTGGAAAGATCTTGCTCTATCTGATAAGAATAGTAGACGTCAGTTATCTTTCTAACTACACTCTTTGAAAAGGATGTGTACAGGTTCTTGGCAAGTTGCATTGTTATAGTTGACGCACCTTGTTCAAAAGACCTAGTCTTTATATCGTGAACTATGGCACCAACTACTCTCTTGTAGTCGACTCCATTGTGATCGAAAAACCTTTCGTCTTCTATTGCCACAATGGCATTTACCAAATCCTTTGGTATGTCCTCGTAGGGAACGAACTCACTAAATTGATCAGATATAAGTGATTCAATTAGCTTTCCATCGCTTGAATAGATCCTAGAAGTTTCAGAGAGTTGTGATCTGTATTCTGATGGTTCTATTACAGGAGCTTTTTTAAAAATACCTAAGACAATTGAAGTGACAAGTGAGCCTAATATTATAATTGCAGCCACAACAATTAAGAGTAGTATTTTTATTATGCTTGAAAGTTTTATCATTCCGCGAGGTTTATTGTTTCTATTATCTTTCATAATAACCTCCTATTTTGTTATTATATCAGAATCTTTGGCATATAACTATAAGTATAAATGAAAAAAACCTCGCCCTTAAGCGAGATTCTTTCTTAAATTATTCTATTAATTATGAACTAAATTATTTTATGGCCTTTAAAATTCTTGGTGCAATAATTGCAGCTACTACTGCCTTGGCTAAGTCTGGAATAATAAAAGGTATCATTCCAATTGCAAAGACCTTTGAGATGTCCATAGGATTACCCATAACCACATTTAAAATGTAGTACATATAAGGAAGTCCAATTGCATAGAAGATAACTTCTGCAATAACTAGGACAAGCATTGTCTTTCCAAAACTTTTTTCGCCATGAGCAAACTTAGATATAAATGCTGCTCCAATGATAAATGCAATTAAAAATCCAAAGCTTGGTTTTAATACAGTTTGAAATCCTCCCGTGAAGCCTGCAAAAATTGGCACGCCAATTAGGCCAAGTAGGACGTAAATAAAAACTGTAAGTCCTGCATAAAAAGGCGTAAGTAAAAGCCCAGTCATAAATACAAAAAAGTTTTGTAGTGTAAAGGGAACTGGTCCAATGGGAATAGAAATAAAAGCTCCCACTGCTATAAGTGCAACTAAAAGTGCTATTTTTGTTATGTCTTTTGTTTGTATTTTCATTTTCTACCTCCATGGATATATTACACAATGTTTACCTAAGTGTCAATAAGGTTAACCTAATTACTTTTTATTTAAGAAGATATTAATTCAAAAATAATAATTAGTTGAAAGTGAAGTTTAGAAAATATATAATAAATACAATTTGTTAAACAGAGGTGTAAAAATGTTATTAGTAATAGATGTAGGGAATACTTCCATAACTTGGGGAGTTTTTAAGGGTGGAGAGCTTGTCAATGACTTTAGGACATCCACAGTAAAGACAAGGACATCTGACGAGTATGGTCTTATCTTTATAAACACTCTTCTCCATGCCAATATAGATCCACAGGATATTGAAGATGTAATTATTTCTTCAGTTGTGCCAAACCTTATGCACACACTTCCTTCTATGATTATAAAATATTTTAACAAGAGCCCAATGGTTGTTAGCACAGACCTTGACCTTGGTCTTAACATTAAGTATGATAACCCAAAACAAGTTGGGGCAGATAGGATTGTTAATGCTGTTGGAGCTCTAGAACTTTATGGTGAGCAATCAATTATAGTTGATATAGGAACTGCCATGACTTTTTGTGTCGTAGATAAAGAAAAGAATTATCTTGGTGGACTTATTATGCCTGGAATAGGGATTTCTGCTGAGGCCCTCTTCATGATGACTTCAAAACTACCGAAGATAGAGATAATTGCGCCAGAAAAAGTTATACAAGCTGACACAGTTGGAGCAATGCAAGCAGGACTTTATTATGGCTACACAGAAATGATTGACGGTATAGTTACTAAGCTTCTAAAGGAATTAAACTGGAAGGAAGAAGACACAAATATTATTTCGACTGGTGGTTTCTCCACAATGTTAACTAAGGATTCAAAATACAATTTTATTATTAACAAGTTCTTAACTCTTGAAGGACTAAAAATTATTTATGAAAAAAATAACAAAATTGAAGGAATAGATTGAGAGTGATTTTTTGCTAAAGATTTTAGCCCCCATGGCAGGCTACACAGACATAGCCTTTAGGGAAGTTGCAAGTGAAAAGGGTGCAGACATTACTGTAACTGAAATGGTGTCGGCCATGGCACTTGTATATGAAAACAAAAAAACTATAGACCTCTTGGACATATCTCCCAAGGAGAAAAAAGTTGCAGTCCAAATTTTTGGCAGCGACCCAGATGTTATGGGCCAGGCTGCAAAAATTTTAAATGACTACGACTTTTCTTATGTGGACATAAACATGGGTTGTCCTGCACCGAAGATTGTAAAAAATAACTCGGGATCCCATCTATTGAGTGATCCGTCACTTGTCTACGACATTGTGAAGTCTGTTGTAAGAAACTCCAACAAGCCTGTTACTGCAAAGGTCCGCAAGGGAATAGGCGGAGTTTCATCTATGAAAGCTATAAAAAATATTGAAGCTGCAGGTGCGACCTTTGTAACAGTTCATGGCAGAACGAGAGAAGAATACTACACAGGTAAGGCTGACTGGGACTTTATAAAAGAAGTTAAGGAAAATGTAAAAATTCCCGTAATAGGAAATGGTGACCTTGCTAGTCCTGAAGATGCTCTGGAAAAAATAAATTATTCAAAGGTCGATGGTCTTGCAATAGGTCGAGGGGCAATTGGCAACCCTTACATCTTTTCTCAAATAGAAGAACTTATAAAGACAGGCAGTTATTACAAGCCAAGTGACAAAGAAAAATTATTTTTAATGCTTGATGAACTTGAAAGAAAAATTTCCTACAAGGGAGAAAAGCTTGGCACACTTGAAATGAGAAAGGTTTATGCAGAATATTTCAAGGGCATGAAGGGGTCCAAGGAAGTTAGGAATAAATTAAACACCCTAAAGGACAAAGATGAGATAATAGAAGTTATAAGAGATTATATATATAATTTAGAGTGATTGTAAAATTTAAAATTATATACTTTATTTATCATACTAGACAACTAAATCATAATTCGATACAATTGTGTTAAAAAGCGATAGCAATATTTTTTGAGGTATTCCAATGTATAAATAATTTTAAGATAAAGATGTTATACAATTTAAAATTATTTATAGAGGAATATTATGAAAAAAAGGTTTTTATATTTTATGTTGGGATTGGCTTTTTTAACAAATATAGTGACTGTATCTTATGCAATGGATACTAGAGATGAAAATGGGTTTTTAAATGAAAATAGCTATAAAAGTAAAGAATTGTATGATACTCTTGTTGATGTAGGTTTTGGAGATGATAAGTATGCCTTTTTCTCTAATGATAATGTCGTTAATTGTGTATTTTATAAATCATAAACGAAATTCTTTTAAGAGATTAAAGATTTTATTACCAATTATTATTATAACAGTAGGAATTACTTACCTTATTGTTTATAAAATTTTTTCTAATGGGATAGATCGTAATGATTTATTTTATTGTATAGCAATTTCCTGTGCCATAGACAATTTAATTTTTACCTATCAAAAAAAGAATATGGAAAAAGAAAATAAAGTTAAATAGATTTTAAACTCTGCAATCTTTGCAGGGTTTATTTTTTTGTAAAAGTTGGCGAAAGTCTTCTTAATACTTAATCTTCTTGACATTTAGCCACCTTTAAATTATAATAGCCTAGATTAAAAGGTTTTGTGAAAGGCGGCTCACGCCTTATTTTTTATATAATTGAGGGAGAGAGAATTTTGGAAAAAGATATATTTTTTACACCGGAAGGTCTAGAAAAAATCGAAAATGAAATTGAGTATTTAAAAACAGTTAGAAGAAAAGAAGTTTCTGAAAGAATTAAGGTAGCTCTTGGCTATGGTGACCTTTCTGAAAACTCTGAATATGACGAAGCAAAAAACGAACAAGCACAAGTTGAAGAGAGAATCGCTAAACTTGAAATGATGGTTCGTAATGCTAAAATTATAGATGAAAAAGATTTAAATACAGACGTTGTTAACATTGGATCAAGTGTTAAGGTTAGAGAACTTGACACAATGGAAGAAGACGAGTACACAATTGTTGGTTCAGCAGAAGCAGACCCACTTGAAGGAAAAATTTCTAACGAATCACCAGTTGGTTCAAAACTTATTGGCAACCGTGTTGGTGATGTAGTTGAAGTTGAAGTTCCAGACGGAATTATTAAGTACGAAATTTGTGGAATAACTATTTAGGAGGCAGTTTGTGAAGAAAACAGAAGATGCAAATCTAAATGAAATGCTTTTGTTAAAGAGACAAAAGCTTGAAGAACTAAAAAATGAAGGCAAGGACCCCTTTGTCCACGAAACTTATGATGTAACTGCACACTCAGTTGGAATCAAGGAAGAATTCAACGAAGCAGATGAAAGAGAAGTTTCTATTGCTGGACGTATTATGAGCAAGAGACGTCACGGAAAAATTTGCTTCTTAGACCTTAGAGACTCAGAAGGCAATATCCAAATTTTCGCAAGAAAAGATGTCCTTGAAGAAAAATACGAAGACGTTAAGGGCATTGATATTGGAGATATTGTTGGTGTTAAAGGAATTGTATTTAAGACAGAAGCAGGAGAAATTACAGTTCGTGCAACTGATATAAGCCTACTTTCTAAGTCACTACAAATCCTTCCAGAAAAATTCCACGGACTTAAGGACCCAGACCTAAGATACAGACAAAGATATGTTGACTTAATTGTAAATCCTGAAGTTAAGGATGTATTTATTAAGAGAAATAAAATCATTAAGAAGATTAGAGAATTCTTAGACAATAAGGACTTCCTAGAAGTTGAAACACCAATCCTTGGTACAGTAGCAGGTGGAGCAAATGCAAGACCTTTCTACACTCACCACAACACTCTTGATATTGATATGCAATTAAGAATTGCCAATGAACTTTTCCTAAAGAGATTAATTGTTGGTGGCTTTGACAAGGTATATGAAATGGGCAAGATGTTTAGAAATGAAGGTATGGACACTAAACACAATCCTGAGTTTACTAACATTGAACTTTACCAAGCCTATGCTGACTACGAAGAGATGATGAGAATCACTGAAGACTTATTTGAATATGTAGCTCTTGAAGTTCTTGGAACAGATACAATTAACTACCAAGGCACAGAAATTTGCCTAAAGGCACCTTGGAAGAGAATAACAATGATAGATGCAGTTAAAAAATATGCTGACGTAGACTTCAATGAAATTGATACAGATGAAAAGGCAAGAGAAGTTGCAAGAGAAAAGGGACTTGATGTAAATGACAATGATACTTGGGGCAAGCTTCTTTCAGAATTGTTTGAAGAATTCTGTGAAGAACACCTTGTTGAACCAACATTTGTAATTGGTCACCCAGTAGATGTATCTCCACTTGCAAAGAGAAATCCTGAGGACCCAAGACTTACACAAAGATTTGAAGCCTTTATCAACACTTGGGAATTTGCTAATGCCTTCTCAGAGCTTAATGACCCAATAGATCAAAGGGAAAGATTTGAAGCTCAAGTTGCAGAAAAGGCAGCAGGTGATGACGAAGCTCACCCAATGGATTCAGACTTCATTAACGCAATTGAAGTTGGTCTTCCTCCAACAGGTGGACTTGGAATTGGTGTTGACAGGATGATTGTCCTTTTAACAGACCAACCAAGCATTAGGGACGTACTTCTATTCCCAACAATGAAGCCAATAGGCTTAGAAAAGGCAGAAAATGGGGATTTGTCAAAAGAAACTTACGAAACTTACGACAAACTTACGACAGAAAAAATCGACTTTTCAAAAGTAAAAGTAGAGCCATTATTTGAAGATATGGTTGATTT